>CAZNTS010000377.1:0-4988 GCA_964576045.1 uncultured Nitrospiraceae bacterium
TCCACCAGCCCACAGACCATCACGGGCGGCCTTCAACCGGTCCCCAGCCAAAGCCAGCGCCACTTTCTTTAACATATTGCGGCAGGCATTGACATTTGCATGCACGGAGCCATGAACTGCAGATAACGCTCAGCCGGCTGACTTCATCCGGAACCTTGACAGTATGTCTTGCACCTTTATCGCCCGACATCCGTTTTATCCATAAAGACTGTAAATATGCCCCCTCTTCTCATTAACTAAAATGTCATTCATCCTACGGATCAATATGTGGTATGAATGACACCGATCCTGTAAAAAGATTGGACGGAGGAGGTTAGACTAAAACTTAACCTCATCTTCATAACAATGTAATATTTTTCGGCTACATTATCAAGAAAAGAGAATAACAGATGATATTTTGATGAAGGTAGGGAGGTGACCGCAATAAAAGCCATTATTGATGCAGTCGATAATGCTTACATCATTCGCATTTACGGAAGGGAAGGCGATCTTTCCGCCATACATGTCGTGGATGAGATTGAAGTGGGCGGCAAGTCTTTGAACAGGATGAATGAATACAACGGCAGCGTGCCCGATATTGCTACCTGCCGGATCGTCCAAGAGGAGAATAACAATGGATTCTCTTTGCCTTGAATCGCTAAGGCGGGGAACCCATTACGTAGCGAAAGCGTTGCCACCGACGTTCTCGTGAAGGAGATGGTATGAATTCAATGATGAGGATAGTCTGAGACAGGCGGTAGCTGAACACGGAGTGAAGGGGGATTTCGGCAAAGAGAATATCTTTGGCTTGAGAAAAAATGTTGCGTGGTACCAGGGGCCATGAATTGACTTCCGGGCAAAGGCTTACGACCATGAAGGGATTCCCGCGGTTCCTTGTATGCCGCCGCAATGTTAATCGGAGCAGCTTGGAAGGAGGTTGCTGAAATGTGTCCAAGTTTGAGGAATCGGGTTTGTGACGTCGCAGGGATCGAGCCAGAAAGAATTCACTGCGCTGACAGTGGAACGTGCCAGATGGGTGAATGGGAAAAATGTCCGGTCCTTATCGCTCAATTTTTTGTCTCGATCGGCACCGCGTATAACAGGGTAGCATAGGTTCTCTGAGTCATCACTCGATCCATAAGAAGTTTTGTGTTTCTTAGGACCTGCAGTGTATTCTTGGGCTTTTGTTACAAATATTTCACATGATTGTCATAATACTGTAACGAAGCAATTGCTATTATTGTTATAGTGAGGACTTAGGGAGGCATAGATGCACAGGATAAAGGAATCAATCTGTCGTCATCTGAAGGGAAGCTCTGATGGAGCAAAATGTGCGGTAGTGAACAGACTTGTCAGGACTATTGAGGACGCAGATATCCGGCTTTGTATGAATAGGCACCATGAGGCATGTATGTACTACGTTCTTTCCCTGAGGGAATTGGTACTTGATTCCATTGACACTAACAGCGCTATGGGGACTCTCGGACCAAGCCTATGAGCCGAAGCCTCGGGGCAGACCACAGAAGGTTGAAGGGCGGGGTGGCAATGCAGTCTCACATCGCAGAGGACGATGAGATCAAGTGCCCAGCATGTGACTGCGACGCCGTATATAAGTATGGTAGGGCATGGACTGGAAAACAGAGGTTTCTCTGCATGATGTGCGGTATGCAGTTTACTGACGATGCAAAGAAGGCAACGGTGAAGGGGAAACCACTTTGCCCACAATGCGGTAAAGCAATGAATCTTTATAAGATAGAGGGGGACATAGTCCGCTTCAGATGTTCAGTTTATCCGGATTGCAAGACATACAAGAAATACAGAATGAAGGAGGAAAAATGAGTTATTACATTCACAATGTTCCCGGAAGGTTGAGAGTAAAAACTCCCGTGGTCAAGAGGAATAAGGATGTTGCGGATGAAATCAGGAAAACCTTGAGCACAATAAACGGCATTGCCACGGTGGATATAAACCTCACCACCGGCAGTATACTTATTAACTACAACCCTAAGACTATACAGGATGGTGATATTATCAGTGCTCTCCAAAGAAAGGGGTACTTTGACACTTCAAAAGCGCTGACAAATGACCAATATATCCATAAGGCCGCTTCACGTGCAGGCGACATCGTCGGGAAAGTGATCTTCGGGACCTTTGTGGACAAGGCTCTGGAAGGTTCGGCGCTGTCATTAATCACATTCTTGATTTAAGCAGACATCTGGCATTTTCTTTCCTCCCGCTTTCTCCTGATAGTCCTTTATAATCCCTTGTTTCTTCCTCCCGTTGCCTCTGAAAAAAAAGCAGGTCATGTCTGGGAGTCGGCCAAACCGGTATAAAAACGGTTAGACAATCGGCCCAGGTATCATACGAACAAAGGTTCTTGTGAATTGTATTTGACCCAGGGGGGTCATACAAACCTGTGCTTGAGGTTCATGATATCGCGATAGAGGATAACCCCAAGGATTGTGTCATTGCTGTCGGTTATCGGAATTGCTCTGAAGCTGTACCGTGAGAACATCTCAGCGGCTTCAAGGATTGTATTCTCCGGGTCAAGATGGATGACGCCTGTTGTCATGATCTCACCTAGGCGTTCATCAACTCTTGCCTGCAATACCTCTTTCAAATCCACTACACCTTGCAGCCTGTCGTTGTCATCAACGATATAAAGGTACATAATTTCGTCCTTGTCTTTTGCAATCTCACGAAACTGAAGGAGAACTTGGCTGACTTGAATATGAGGTGTGAGCTTGATGAAATGCGATGTCGAAATGTTGATGATCTTCTCGTCGTGTTTGTCCAGCATTTGCTGTATCTTCTGGGCGTTCTCCCTATCGATGAGCTGCAAAATGTCATCAGCCTCGGGTCCTGGCAGGATAGCGAGAATATCCGCAGCCTGTGCAGGGGTCATGTCGTTTATCAACTCTGCTGCTCTCTCCTTTTTGATCGAGGAGATTATTTCCCGTTGTACGCGGGGCTCGATTTCTTCCAGAGTGTCTGAAGCATGCTCGGTATCCAATTCATTGAAAATGACGAGCCTTTGCTCATGTCCGAGTTCTTCGAGGATATCCGCCAAATCAACAGGATGGATCTCTGGAAGCTTCTCTTTCAGAACTTTCAGCTTGACGTCACCTTTGAATCTGCCGATATTCTCCGGAAGTGGCTGGACGTAGGACCAGGAGAGTGTCTCCTTTTTCAGAAGACCGGAGTCGCCAAACAGCAGTTTCACAAGCGGTTTGAGCCCGAGTCTTTTGATCAAGGCATACCTGCTGAAGTCAACGTCGGTAACGTAAATAACGCCATTTCGCAGAACAAGCTTGATATCGTAAACCACATCGATTTCGTTGTCATCCATATCGATCACTTTTTTATCGAGTATGTGGTCGTTCAGAAGCACCTGTGAATCACTGGGTTCACCTTCATACTGCTCCACGGACTCGATGTCGATAACAATCTCGCGCGGATTGATCCCCTTTACCCTCTCCCAGGGTATCAGTAGAGGTTTGTAGCCGAACGGACGGTGAACTATTAGGTGGGTCACGGTCGGAAGTTTCTCATGTTCACGAATGGCAATGTCCCGCAGTTTTCCTATCTTCCTATCCAGGGCGAAGACCTTTGTGCCGATCATGTCGCTCAGGAAGTAGACGGCTTCGACAAGTTCATGGTTTTTTTCGATAGTGGTGTTCATGATTTCTTACCTTATTCTACCAAAGTTATGAATTTATAAACGAGCAGGCAAACGAGAAAAATCAGATAAAGCCGCAGCGACAACAGTGAAAATTTTACCCACCTAGACATCTCTATGCTGGGGGTCGCATATCGCTTGTTGATTTCGCGGATCTTCGCATAATTATGCCGGAAAAAATTCCTTATCATTGTCATCCTCCTTCTTTACTTGAATAGATTAGGAAACAAGGTGCTGATGCCGTATAAAGTCGAGAGAATCACGATTACTACTACGATAACGGTATTTATGACGTTCTGCCAATGGGTGTTCGTATGATCACCCATTGTCTTCCTGTTGTTGAGTAGCAGAATCAGGAAAACCAAGGCTGCAGGCAAGAGGGTCACGGCAACCACCTGAACAAAGAGGGTGATGAGCACCAGAGGCGCTTTTGGGATCAGCACAATACATCCTGCACTGATGAGAGTCACGAAATAATTGGCATAGAACCAAGGAGCTTCCCTAATCCTGTTGTTCAGGGAATGTGCCCAGCCGAAGACCTCGCCGAACGCCCAGGAACTGGCCAGAGAGATACAGATGGCGCCGAGCAGGCCGGCGTCAAAGAGCCCTATGGCCATGAACGTACCTACATGCGTGTTGATTCCAAGCAGTACCCGCGAGGCCTGCGCTGCATCATCGATGTCCATTCCCTTCAGCACCGTACCGGTAACTATAGTGATAAAAATTGCTACTGCGACGGTCATGATCGATCCAATAAACGTGTCCAACTTTCCCCAAGGGATATCTTTCTCTTTCATTGCCTTGTCCACTACAGCACTTTGCTGGAAAAAGAGCATCCAGGGGGCGATCGTCGTACCAATATTGGCCATAAGATAAAAGAAGAGCTCATTGTTGAACCCTCCAGGAAGATTGGGGATCAGACCCTCGCCGGCGATCTGGGATACCGATGGTTTGACCATAAAGGCTCCCGGGATATAAATCAGGTTTAAAGCGCAGAAGAGCAAGGCTAGCTTCTCCCAGGTCCAATAGCGTCCATTGATCACCATGATTCCCATAAGAAAACACACACAGATTATTGTCAGGTAGGGAGGAATGCCGAAGATCTTCAAGGCCGATGTCATGCCGATGAACTCTGTTACCAGGGTGAGCCAATTGACCAACATCAGGTCAAGCAGTGAAAACCAACCCCAGAACGATCCAAATCCTGCAAAGATCGCTTCCGCATGGCCGCGTTTGGTGACCGACCCGAGCCTCACGGTCATTTCCTGGACATAGTAGGCCACTGGAATAAGGATGAGGAGAAACCAGGTGAGGTTGTAGCCGTACTTGG
>CAZNTS010000378.1:0-3112 GCA_964576045.1 uncultured Nitrospiraceae bacterium
CTTCCTCGTCCCTGCCACGGCATGGATCACAACCATCTCCGGCCTGCTGATCTCTGTCGCGGCGTATACGCTCATCGAGAAGCCCTTTCGCATAGCTCCCCGGGAGAAAGGGGTAGTGATATTGTCCGCTACCTTTGGAAATGTTACATACCTCGGCCTTCCAGTGCTTACGGGCCTATACGGCTTCGGAGCGGCAAAATATGCGCTCTTTTACGACCTTCTGGCCACAACCCCCCTGCTCTGGTTTGCCGGCGCCTCCATTGCATCGCACTACGGAGAAGGTAGGAGATTCGGCATAAGGGAATCCCTCAGAACCATCTCTTCATTGCCCCCGATATGGGGCATCCTCGCCGGAATAGTGCTGAAACTCGCTCATGTCACAGTCCCCTCTGTCATTCTGAAAACAATGGGCTCGCTCGGCGATCTCGTCGTCCCCCTCATGATCTTTACTATCGGCCTTGCCCTTTCTCTTCCCAAGATCACGCACGCGTATGTCGTCATCCCTGCGGTAGTTATTAAGCTCTTCCTTATTCCTTTCATCTCCTTCTCGGTAGCGTTATTGCTCGGTCTGAGAAGAGAGGCCCTCAGCTCCTGCCTCTTGGAAGGCGCCATGCCTACCATGGTCCTTTCCCTCCTCGTCGCCTCACGGTTCAAACTCGATGAGACACTGGCAGCTTTTGCTATCGTGGTGACCACGGTCCTGTCCTTTATAACACTGCCCCTTGCAGTTCATCTCACAGAGGCCCTCGCACCGTGAACAATCTCAAGACCCTCGGTCTTTATGATCTGCCATTTCCCGCGCTCCTTCTCGAGAGTGAACCTAATATGGAGGGGCGCCCTAGCGTCGCCTATGATGTAGCCTGTCTCATTTCCCGCAGTGGCAATGACCCTCATATCCAATTCGGCGGTAGCCTCATCTTCTCTCACCAAAATCTTTAGCCCGTCGTATTCGACGCTGATATCCGAGAGCCTCTGAAACTCCCGCTTCAATATCTCCTTGAGATAAAGGTACGTCACACCGTAATCGTCTCTGTAGTTGAATGATACCTTTGCCATGACCCCTTCAAGGTCTCCCGATTCAGCGGCCTCGACACCTTCTTTGAAGAGCTTTCTGATCCTGTGCTCGTCAGTCGGCCAGACAAGGTACGCTACTATTAAACTCATCAGTAGCAGGACCGATGCGACTACCTTCCTTTTCCCCATAAATATCGCCCCGCGCATCACACATCTTATCACAAGAGAGCTCTCGTGAGAAATGCAAGGTGCGGCCTATCGAAAGGCAACCGTTGCGGGAAGGAAGTGCTTAGGGTAGAATATGCGGTAGGTTGCCATGGATCTCGCCATTTTGCAAGACATCAGGGGAAAGTTGCTCACCAGGCTAGCGGAGGCGCGGTTCTCTCCCCGCACTCAGAGGCCCCTAGGGTTTGGCGCGGCAGGAGATGAGACTTTCCCAATAGACAGGATGGCGGAAGAAGTGATTATCTCCGAGCTTGAAGCGTCGGGCCTTTCCCTGTCCATCATTTCGGAAGAGTACGGCCCAAAGGATTTGCGCGGGGGAGGAAGGAAGGTAATCATAGACCCCATTGACGGAAGCAAGAATGCGATATCGGGGATCCCCTTTTTCTGTACTTCGATTGCAGTAGCCGAAGGCGATACTATAGGGAGCATCACAATTGCCTATGTGGTGAATCTCATAAATGGTGACGAATTCCTCGCCGAGAAGGGAAAGGGAACCTTCATGAACGGTGAGAGGATATTTTGCCAGAATGACAAAGAATTTTATCTCGTGGCGTACGAGGCACAGTCGCCGAACAAGGACATCCCCAGGATCACCCCTTTGCTCATGCAGTCCAGAAAGACGAGGTGCCTCGGAGCGACCGCCCTTGATCTCGCGTACCTTGCATACGGAGCAGTGAGTGTATTCGTGAGCCCTTCGCCTTCAAGAAGCTTTGATTTTGCAGGAGGATGGCTTCTGACAAAGGAGGCGGGCGGAGTATTCACGGACACAAAAGGAAGCCAATTGGAAGAGATCGCTCTGGGACTCGGCAGGAGTGCTGCCCTTCTGGCCTCAGGAAACCCGGGACTCCACGAAAGAGCGCTGCGGCTGCTCAATGAGTAGCCTGCTTGCCCTCAGATGCCCTGAGCCTCGGACGGCTTCAAGTGCGCTTATAAACTCTCAGTGCCTCTGTGTTTTTGTAGCTATTCTTGTCACTTGTGTCTTCGCCTGTTGTCTGTGTTCAGATGCTTCTGCTTCGGATGTCATCCGGAAAAATATCGAATATAAAATCGTCCCAGGGGATTACGGTATAATCATCTCCGGCAAGCTCGGGATGGACTGGGGCCAAATTGCAGGGGAGAATGGATTCGATCCTGATGTACAGCTTTCTCAGGGACAGGTGTTGAAGGTGAAGTTTACAAGGATAGTGCCTGAGATCATGGACGACGGGATCATCATCAATATCCCTGACAGGACATTATATCGTTTTGAAGGAGGGCGTCTCAGGGACTACTATTTCATCGCAGCAGGCAAGCCGACGTGGCAGACACCCTTGGGCGACTTTGTGATTAAGGCAAAGGCCAAGGATCCCACGTGGTACGTTCCGCCCTCCATCCAGAAGGAGATGGAAGAGGAGGGCAAGGACGTGCTTGTGGAAGTGCCCCCCGGCATAGAAAATCCCCTCGGGAAATACTGGCTCCAACTCTCAATCAAGGGGGTCGGTCTCCACGGCACCAACACCCCCCAGAGCATATACAGGTTCAGGAGCCACGGCTGCATGAGGCTCAGGCCCGAGGTCGCTGAACTCCTTTACAAAGAAGTGCCGGTGGGGACGCCAGGCAAGATCATTTACAGACCTGTGAAGATGGCCAAGACGACAGACGGTAGAATACTCCTCGAAGTCTACAGGGATTTCTATAAGACAGGCCTGAACTATTCCAAGGAGGTCGCGCGTTTGCTGAAGGGCCTGAATGCGTCGGATCAGGTGGACAGCCGTAAAATAGAGGAAGCAATTGCCAAAAAAGACGGCAGGGTAAGCGATGTCACGCGGTAAGGACATCTGCAAATCACTCCAGGGCCCTGAGATAAGGTACGTCCTCCTAGACATGGACGGAA
>CAZNTS010000379.1:0-5462 GCA_964576045.1 uncultured Nitrospiraceae bacterium
AATAGAGCAACTAGAGGTATGGGCCAGGAGAACGAATGCCCAGATAGTGAAGCACCAGAGCGGTTCAGATCCTGCGGCTGTCGCCTTTGACTCCATCGAGGCGGCTAGGAACAGACACATTGACGTGGTGATCATCGATACAGCGGGCAGGCTTCACACAAAAAGCCCACTGATGGAGGAACTAAAGAAAGTGAGGCGCGTCATCGATAAGTCGCTACCGGGCGCGCCCCATGAAACTCTTCTTGTAGTGGACGCTACCACGGGCCAGAACGCCCTGAGGCAAGCCGAGATGTTCAACGACTCCATAGGGGTGACAGGTATTGCGCTCACCAAACTCGACGGTACCGCGAAGGGCGGGATCGTCTTTGCCATCAGGAAAGAGCTGGGCATCCCTATTCGGCTCATAGGTGTTGGGGAGGGTATCGAAGACCTCAGGGATTTTGATTCAAAGGAGTTTGTTGAGGCACTTTTTTCATGAATTCCATCCAAATGGGGAGCGCCGCTCTGGCGCCTGTCTCTTTTGCTCCTATAGGTTTGTGATCATCCCTCCCTACCCATACGCCGACTACGAGCCTGTCATCAAAACCGATAAACCAAGCATCTGAGTAATCATTGGTCGTCCCAGTTTTTCCGTACAGGGTCCTCTTGAGTTCTTTTGCCTTCTGAGCAGTTCCCTCCTCCACCACCGCATGGAGCAACTTCTTCATCTCTTCAGTGTCCTCCCTGGATAATAGGGCATTCTGTTCTCCTTTTGTCTCAGACAGGGGCACACCGTCCTTGTTCATTACCCATTCGTAGAGGACTGGTTTGACATAGGTCCCCGTGGCAAACGCGCAGTAAGCAGACACCATATCAATGAGTGTTACATCAGAGGCTCCCAGGGCGATAGGAAGATAGGGCTGAAGGTCGCTCTTTATGCCGAACTTTTGTGCTGTTTCGATAACGCTGTGTATGCCAACACGGTCGGCTAGCCGCACTGTCGCTGCATTAAGTGATTTTGCGAGGGCGGTTTTTAACGTCACTGTTCCGTAGTATTTACCGTCATAGTTCTTAGGCATCCACGGTTGTCCGGGTTTGGCGCCCCGAAACGAGACAGGGGAATCTTGGATTACGTCATTGGCAGTCATGCCCTGTTCGATGGCGGTAAGATACACGAATGGTTTAAATGCGGATCCCGGCTGTCTTAGTGCCTGAGTGGAACGGTTGAATTGGTTCTTCCAGAAATCTGAACCGCCTACCATTGCCCTTATTTTGCCGGTGTTCATATCCATGGCGATGAGGGCTGCTTGAACGCCTTTTTCCGTCCTTTTCTCAAGGGCGGTGATCCCTCCGGCAACCGCTTCTTCCGCTGATTTTTGCATCCAATAGTCTATGGTGGAGTATATTTTGTATCCTGCAGTGTATAGTTCATTGTTGAATTGTGCCTCCAGTTCCTGTCGTACCATCTCGATAAAATACGGCGCCTCGTATTTCCGGAAGTGAGGGACCGAAGGAACAGGCTCTCTTTCAGCCTCCTCATACTGAGCTTGGGAGATAAACCTGTGCTGTAACATGGAATGCAACACGACGGACCTTCTTTCCTTGGCCTTGTCAGGATTCTTGAAAGGCGAATACTGGGAAGGGGCTTTGGGGAGAGAGGCGAGGGCCGCTGCCTCAGCGATACTCAGTGTATCGGCTGACTTGCCGAAGTAAGTCTGTGCAGCGGCTTCAAGTCCATAGGCTCTGGTACCAAAATACGCCTGGTTGAGGTAGAGTCCCAGGATTTCGTCCTTAGTGTACCTCTTTTCGATCTGAATGGATATTGCGGCTTCTTTCAGCTTTCTTTTGATGCTCCTTTCGGGTCTCAGAAAAAGCATCTTTGCAAGCTGCTGGGTTATGGTGCTTCCCCCTTGGGCGATGCTGCGCGTCCTAAGGTCCTGATACAATGCCCTGATGATGCCGATGAAATCTACCCCCGGATGGCTATAGAACCTGACGTCTTCTATGGCAACAAACGCCTTCTTCACGTGATCGGGTATCTTGTAATATGGGACGAATGTTCTTCTCTCTATGTAAAATTCCGCTAGGAGCTTACCATCCGATGAATAGACCAAGGACGATTCCTCCGGCGAGTATTCTTCTAAGGATTTAATTGCAGGAAGATCCGAGACGCTCCAGTACACGAAACCGGCAATTGCGCCTGCGAGGATGGAGAGTACAAGAAACGCAACTCTGCCTTTGGTGGGGTGGAAAGGTAGATGGCTATTACCAGAGGTTTTAATACTGGCTTCCAAAGCCGCCTGATGTTCCTGCTTTCTTAGACCCTGATCATGCGGTCGTCCAGATGCATGCATTGTATCCTATTTTAACTCTTATCATGATAACATGAAAGCGAGGTGGCTTTGGGCAGTATTGAAGTGGTTCGCACTTTTCACGCATAATATAAAAAATTAACGATATCGAATGTGTCATACATAAGGAGAGAGGAGAGGACGGGATGCGAAAAGAGAAGATATCGGTTGGAATAATCGGGTTCGGCACCGTGGGAACAGGGACTGCGAAGATTCTCCTCGAAAACAGGAGCCTGCTGGCGGAGAGGACCGGGTTCGATATAGACCTGAAAAGGATTGCTGACAAGGAAACGCAAAGGGACAGGGGACTAAGGCTACCCGATGGGGTCCTTACAGACGATGCAGGTGCGGTGCTAGATGACCCTGAGATAGACATCGTGGTCGAACTCGTGGGCGGCATCAATCCCGCCAAGGATTTCATTCTCAAGGCGGTCCGCGGTGGAAAACACGTGGTTACTGCCAATAAGGCTCTTCTGGCGACTGAGGGTAATGAGATATTCAGTGAGGCGGTGGCACATGGAGTAGAGGTGGGGTTTGAGGCGTCGGTTGCTGGAGGTATACCTATCATAAAGGTGTTACGCGAGGGCCTTGTTGCCAATCATCTCCTGGCGGTCTACGGGATAATTAACGGAACAGCCAATTATATACTTACAAGAATGACGGACGACAAAGTGGAGTTTTCCAATGCGTTGAAGGACGCCCAGAGGCTAGGGTATGCTGAGGCTGACCCAACCTTTGACATCGAGGGCATCGATTCTGCGCATAAACTCACCATCCTTGCCACCCTTGCATACGGAATCCCCCTTTCTTTCGATTCGGTATATAGGGAAGGTATCACGAAGATCACATCACAGGACATAGAGTTTGCGGCAGAACTGGGCTACAAAGTGAAACTCCTAGCCATTACCAAGTCTTCTGACGGAGAGGTGGAGATGAGGGTCCATCCCACCATGATCCCCAACGAGTACATGATCTCGAAGGTCGAAGGTGTCTTTAATGCAGTGTATGTGGAAGGCGATGCAGTTGGCTCCACCCTTTATTACGGAAGGGGTGCGGGAGACATGCCCACAGGGAGTGCAGTTGTTGCCGATATAGTGGATATAGGCAGGAATATAGTCTGCGGCGGGGTAAGGAGAATGAAAGGTATTTCGGAAAGCGGAGTAGCTAAGAGGCAGTACAAGAAGATCAGGAAGATGGAGGATATCAAAAGCATGTACTATTTCAGGTTCTCGGCTTTAGACAGGCCCGGCGTTTTGTCGAGCATATCTGGTATCCTCGGTAGCTATAACATCAGCATTGCATCGGTGATTCAGAAGGGAAGGAGACTTGGGGGCTCCGTACCTCTGGTCGTCCTTACACACTTGGCAAGAGAACACGACGTCCTCAATGCTGTGAGGCAGATAGACAACCTTTCCGTTGTTTCTGACAGAACGCTGTTCATAAGGGTGGAAGGAAAAGAGCAATAGACATGTTGCTTTTCCTTTTTCTGGTGCCGTATAATAAATGATTCTTATGAGTCAATAAGCATTGCTAATTGATGGCGTCGTTCCGAGGGTGGCAAGCAAGTGGGGGAAGGATAATGGAAGAAGACATAAAGATCGACAAGAAAATAAACATAAAAGGTCTTGTCTGCCCGTATACCTTTGTGAAATCAAAGCTGGCCGTTGAAGACATGGAGGTCGGCCAGACCATCGAGATCCTACTTGACTATGAGGAGGCATCGAGAAGCATTCCTAAATCCATGGAGGACCATGGCCAGAGGGTCCTTAAGGTCGAGAAAATAAACGACACTGATTGGATAATTCAGGTCAGGAAGGAGAGGGAATAGTGGAGTTTACTGAGGACCAACTGCAGAGATACAGCAGGCATATTATCTTGCCAGAGGTCGGAGGAAAAGGGCAGAAAAAGATTCTCCAAGCGAAGGTCCTTATTATTGGTGCCGGGGGGTTGGGGTGCCCGGCTGGATACTATCTGGCCGCAGCTGGTGTGGGTACGATTGGTATAATCGATAGTGATTCGATTGAACTAAGCAATCTGCAACGCCAGATAGCACACAATACCAGCCGGCTCGGCATGCTTAAGGTGGAATCTGCCAGGATTACATTTGAGGCATTGAATCCCGATGTAAAGGTCGTGGGGATAAAAGAGAGAGTGAACAAGGACAATATCGTGGATTTCATGAGAGACTATGATGTCGTAGTGGACGGCAGCGACAATTTTCCTACTAGATATCTTGTCAATGATGCATGCGTGATGCTCAGTAAACCCCTTGTGAGTGGAGCGATTTTGAGGTTTGAGGGCCAGGTAACGACCATCGTTCCGCGAGAGGGACACTGCTACCGTTGTCTCTTCGAAGAGATGCCCCCTGCGGGACTTGTTCCCTCATGTCAAGAAGCTGGGGTCATCGGCGCCATTCCAGGAGTGGTCGGCTCTCTCCAGGCGATAGAGGTTTTTAAGCTCATACTTGGGAAAGGGGAAGTTCTGAAGAACACCCTCCTTATATACGATGCCATGAAGACTACATTCAGACGGGTCAAGATTCCAAAGAACCCGGAATGCCCTGTGTGCGGAGATCACCCGACGATTACGGAACTACAGGATTATGACGCTGGGTATTGCAGGATATAGGGGATCTCTTGTCTTTATGGACGTACAAGACAGCCTCCGGGCAACACTTGATTAGCCGCGCTCCGAAGTCCGAAATCTCGAGTCGGATAAGATGCAAGTACTTTTTCCATAATATCTGGCTGGGTTCCGCCTGCCCTTCGGAGCATACGCGTAATCTGGCTGCACGCTGTCTTGCCATGCTCTGTATTGGGGTTACAGAGTTATGCGCGAATTGAAGCTACCCAAACAGATCTTCAATGAGATGCTTGTCCATTGCCGGGAAGGCTATCCAAACGAGGCGTGCGGCATCCTCGCAGGCAACGCGGATGTTGTTGTAAAGATCTATAAGACGACAAATGCGGAACTATCCACTGTAAGCTATCTAATGGATCCTCAAGAACAGTTCCGCGTAATGAAGGAGATGAGGGCCGCCAATCTCTCGATGGTTGCTATTTACCATTCACATCCCTACTCGGCGGCATATCCGTCTCCGAAAGATGTGAGCCTTGCGTTTTACGAAAACGC
>CAZNTS010000380.1:0-13605 GCA_964576045.1 uncultured Nitrospiraceae bacterium
CTATACTGCCAACAGGCGATGAAATAGTAGAACCGGGCACGAGACTCGAGGCGGGCTCTATTATTGAGTACAACTCAAGAGTGCTTGGTGGACTGGTTTGCGAATGGGGAGGGGAGCCAGTGCGGTCGGGGATTGTTCCGGACGACAAAGAAAAGCTCAAGGAAGCGATTGAAAAGGCATGCGGCGTCTCTGATATGGTTGTTGTTAACGCAGGTTCGTCAGCCGGTTCAGAGGATTTCACCAGTGAAGTTATCCGGGAAATTGGAGAGGTGATTCTGCATGGAGTGGGGATTAAACCCGGAAAGCCTGTCATACTCGGTATAGTAAAGGGTAAACCTGTCCTAGGCATACCCGGCTATCCCGTCTCAGCATTTATCACGTTAACACTTTTTGCCGGACCGCTGATCCATAAATTGCAAGGAATGGAGATGAAACAGCAGGACAAGATAAGTGCAACGCTTTCGAGACAGATAGCGTCTTCTCTGGGACAAGAGGAGTTTGTAAGGGTGAAAGTGGGCTCCGTGGGCGAAAAAACTATTGCGACGCCTATGAGCAGAGGCGCTGGTGTGATTATGTCCTTGGTAAGGGCGGACGGCATTGTAAGGATCCCTGCCCTGTCTGAAGGCCTAGGCGCTGGCGCTGAGGTAGAGGTGGAACTGCTGAGGTCGCGGTACGAGATTATGAACACCATAGTCTGTATCGGCAGTCATGACAATGCGCTTGACATACTGGCTAGCGTCCTCAAAAAGAGGGACCCGCTTTTTTCTCTTTCCTCTGCACATGTTGGCTCTATGGGCGGATTAATTGCAATTAAGAAGGGCGAAGCCCACATGGCAGGAACGCACCTTCTTGATGAGGAAACTGGCGTATACAACATACCGGCTATACGTCGACTTCTGCCCGAGAGAAAGATTGTCCTGATAAACCTTGTCTACAGGCAGCAGGGATTTGTGGTGAATAAGTGCAACCCAAAGGGCATCAGGGGATTTGAAGACATCAGGAGGGAAGACGTAGTTTTCATAAACAGGCAGGTGGGCTCAGGCACGAGGCTTCTGACGGATATGCACCTGAAGAAAGCAGGCATCGCACCTTCAGCAGTCAAGGGATATGAGAGGGAAGAATACACCCACATGGGCGTTGCGTCCGGAGTGTTGACGGGCCTCGCGGACGCAGGACTCGCAATTCTGGCCGCAGCAAACGCACTGGGTCTCGATTTCGTCCCGGTGGCGAGGGAACGTTACGATCTCGCCATCCCACGGGAATTCTTGGGCTCAGAAATGTTGAGGACGCTTCTGCAGATCATTAGGGAGGACAAAGAATTTAGAAACGCGGTGACTGCACTCGGGGGGTACGATGCAAGTGACATGGGGGAAATTATGTACGAATCGTAATCTTCTCTGGACCGATCGGATCATTGGGAACGGCCGTCCACGTCTTCCACGTCTGAAGGGGGAATTAACTGTTATCTTTCGAGTCTCTTGCCGTATCGAGTTCTTCCGGGAAAAGCCTCTTTGCGCCAATAAATCGCCTGACATAGTAAGGAGTATCGAGACTGTCGATAGAAACCTTCCTGTTCTTTGACGAGGCATGAATAAAGAGGTTGTTGCCGAGGTAGATGCCGACATGGGAAGGGAAGGACGCATATGTCCGGAAAAAAACGAGGTCACCCATGGAAAGGTCCTCTTTAGTAACTGGCTCGCCAAGATGGAATTGCTCCCTGGCGGTGCGTGGGAGAGATACATCAAGTAAGCCGAAGACTTTTTGGACGTACCCCGAGCAATCGATGCCCATGAATGTACTGCCTCCAAACCGATAAGGAATATCGAGCATCTTCTTAGCGAAGAGGATCAGCCTGTCTTTCATGCTGAGGGAGTTAAGTTCCGGTGATTCGGCGAGGATCTTTATATCCTCGGAGATCTTTGCCTGTGATTGCACTGCCTGAGTATCCGCATCTGGCTGTTCAGACCATTCTTCAAGAACGAGTTTCTGGCCCGGCTTGAGTTCGTCGGACTCCAACTCGTTCAACTCGAGGAGATCCTCCGAGCTCATATCGAACTTTTTTGCGACCTTGCGGAGAGTGTCTCCCTTCTTCACAATGTATGTCTTTGGTCCTGATTTTTTCACAAGAAGACGCTGGCCCGGCCTGAGTCTTGTTGACTTCCCGAGGTTATTGAGGTCCTTAATGTCACTCATTGAGAGAGAGTATTTTTTTGCGAGAGAGGTTAGGGTGTCTCCCTTCGTGACCACATGGTACTTTGCGTCCTGCGCAGACGTGCGTTCTGTGGCCGTGTAGGAAGCTGCGATTCCGTTGGCCTTCTCGGCTACACGGGTATTCTCACTCTTTGCGCGTTTCGGACTATGCTTCGTTTCGAGTGTCTTTACTGAAGGAATGGTCAATCTCGTGCCCGGTTTCAGGGTAGCAGAATCGAGGTTGTTGATATTCAGAATGCTTTCCCGGTCGACTTTGAACTTCTTTGCTATCTTGGAAAGGTTATCCCCTTTCTTTACGGTATACTTCTGGACAGCATGGGCGTCGAGGGTCATAAGCAGGAAATATACAAGCATGAGGGCCGATGCAAGAAAAGTTCTCTTCACAGTGCCTCCTCCCTCACGAGGTCTCTGAGGGTCGGCAGTTCCGCAAGGTCCTTGAGGCCAAAATACTGCAGAAATTCCCTAGTAGTTCCGTAAAGTAGCGGTTTCCCCGGGGCCTCCTTCTTGCCCATTATTTTTATCAGTCTCCTGTCAAGGAGTGTCTTTATTACGCCGTCCGCATTCACTCCTCTGATCTGTTCGACCTCCGTTTTGATGATCGGTTGCCTGTATGCGATGATGGCCAAGGTTTCAAGGGCAGGCAAGGACAATTTGGAGGAGACCTGCGAACCTTTAAGTTTCTTGATCCACGGCGCGAAACAAGGATTCGTAATCATTTGATAGCCCCCGGCGACCTCAGCGATTAGGATGCCTCTGTCTGTGCCGCGGTAGTCTGTAATGAGCTTTCCCATGACACTTCTTATTTCTGGCTCATCCATCTCCGTGACAAGCTTCAGTGCGGAAGGTGTCAGTGGCTCTCCGGAAAAGAACAATAAAGCCTCCAAAAGTGATTTCTTTTCCCTCTCATCCATACAAAACGTTTTGACTATAGCAGAAACGGAAGGATATTTCAAGCAAAAAATATATAATTCTTACGGGCTTTTTGCAATTTCGGGTGTCTGCATAGCTCAATAGTCAGCAATACACTAGGAACAGGCACTGCTTGAAAAAAGGGAAAGACTGCTTGTTTGCGAGAAGGGCGGAAATGTTAAAGTATAACTACAAAATTTTCACCGGGCTATAAGAAAGCATGGAAGAAGACAAATACATAGAGTCGAATGTCAACAGGACTAACTATGACGCACATAGGATTCTGCACAGGGTAGCGCTTTATGCAGTGATTCTTGCCTGGATCTTTGTGGGGCTTTACGTTTTCTTGATCTATACAGGATTTGACTATGGCGTCGTACACTATTTTCTGTCCACCGAACAGTCCGGCGTCAGATTTCGCGCCCTTATACTTCTAGCACCCCTGATAATGACGTTGCTGAGTTACCTGATCAATGAGCGGGCAAAATTTTTCAAGAAGACCCTTGTTGCCGAAGAGGAGTTGATAAAGAAGGCTCGGGAACTGGAAAGGCTGAATGCGCTTCTCACAAAGGAAAATGTTGAGCGGCAGAAGGCCGAAGAGCAGTTGACTCAGCAGGCCTTTTACGATTCATTGACGAGCCTTCCGAACCGGTCCCTTTTTCTGGACCGTCTATATAATGCGCTGGAAAGGAAGAGAAGATACAAGGATTACTCTTTCGCCGTTCTTTTCCTAGACGTGGACCGTTTCAAGATCGTGAATGACAGTCTTGGACACCTTATCGGCGACCAGATGCTCATTATGATATCCCAGAGATTGAAGAAGACCGTTCGGGCCAGCGATACGGTATCGAGGTTCGGCGGCGATGAGTTCGCGGTCCTTGTTGACGGGCTTAAGGATACTTCTTATGCGAGCGATCTAGCTGAAAGAATCCAGTCAGAGATGAGGACTCCTTTTTCCTTGTACGGGCATGAAATCTTTGGTACTGTGAGCATAGGGATAGTCCTGAGCGACCTCGGCAAATACGGCAGGGGCGATGAGCTGCTGAGGGATGCCGATACTGCCATGTATAATGCGAAGGCGCGTGGACGGGCCTGCCACGTTATTTTCGACTCAACAATGCACGCTGAAGCGACAACGGCACTACGACTGGAAACCGAGCTGAGAAGGGCGGTTGAGCGTAACGAGTTCACAATGTATTACCAACCCATTGTGTCCGTTGAGAGTAATGCCATACTTGGCTTCGAGGCCCTTCTGCGATGGCAACATCCCAAGCGTGGCATCATTCTTCCTGCAGAGTTTATAGTTGTGGCTGAAGAAACCGGACTGATTCTCTCTATTGGGAAATGGGCCATCCGGGAGGCGTGCCAGCAGATGCGTCTGTGGCAGGAAAAATTTCCGGCTTACCCGAAACTGACAATGAGCGTGAATATTTCGAGCAAGATATTTTCTCAAAAAGATTTTTATGAGGTCATCGAAGAAATCCTGCAGGATACCGGACTGGAAGGAAGCCGGCTGAAGTTAGAGATAGTTGAGAGGATGCTCATTGAAGATCCTGAGCCTGCTGCTGCGTTGATCAACCGGTTGAAAGGATTGGGTGTCAGGTTTGACATAGACGACTTTGGCACCGGGTACTCGGCACTGAATTATTTGCGACACTTTCCAATAAGCGGGCTGAAGATAGACTGTTCCTTCATCAATGCTCTGACTTTTGACAAGAACAACACCGAGATCGTGAAGACAATCGTTTCACTCGGACGAGTGCTCAATCTGGACGTGATAGCGGAAGGGATAGAGACTCCTGAACAACTGGCAATATTCAAGGCGATGAGGGGGGAATACGCACAGGGATTCTTTTTGTGCAAGCCGGTGGACAGTAAGTCGGCGGAGAGACTCCTTGGCTCAGGAGCAGTTGTTATGTAGGCCCTGAGAGAGGACCTACGAAGCGCCCATGAAACTGAAGATAAGTCTTGGGCCAGTGCCTGTTTCAGAAATGAGACTGGCCGAGACTCCAATGCGAAAAACCAGTTAGGACTTCGGTGGGTATTACCGATGTCAAGAGTTAAATGCCACTTTTTACCAGGGAGCCTCGCCTGTGAGAAAACTGTTGATGTCCGCAGCCGCCCGCTTGCCAGCACCCATTGCACTGATGACCGTGGCGGCGCCAGTGACGACGTCGCCGCCTGCCCAGACCCGACGTTTTTTTGTGCGGCCCGTTTCATTATCGGCCACTGCTGTCCCGTGTTTAGTCCTTTCAAGACCGGTGGCGTCCACGAAGACCAGAGGGTTTGGGCTCGTGCCTAGGGCCATGATCACCGTGTCCACTTCCATCTCGAACTCGGATCCTTCAATCGGAAAGGGGCTTCTTCTCCCCGATTTGTCAGGTTCCCCCAGCCTCATTCGGATGCAGCGCATACCGCGCACATTTCCTTTTTCGTCACCGAGTATTTCGAGAGGATTGGTGAGGAAGTCAAAGATTACCCCTTCCTCTTCGGCATGGTGGAATTCTTCCTCTCTGGCCGGGACTTCTTCCTTGGAGCGACGATATACCATGTGTACTTCTCCGGGAGAGTCTCCTTTCTTCCGTGCCTGGAGCGTCTGCAGACGCAGACTGCATCGTACGCTATCCATAGCCACGTTTCCCGCACCAATCACCGCGACTTTCTTTCCGATTTTCACTGGCGTGTCGTATTGCGGGAAGAGATAGCCCTTCATCAGATTCACGCGTGTCAGGAACTCGTTGGCAGACATAACGCCGTTGAGGTTGATACCTGGGATCCTCATGAAGGACGGCAGGCCAGCTCCTGTTCCAAGAAAAGCAGTGTCATATTCGCTGAGGAGTTCTTCCAATGTGAAAGTGCGGCCGATAACATGATCTGCTTTGATGTCAATTCCCAGACATTCCACTGCGTAATTTATCTCTCCGTATACGACGCTTTTCGGCAAGCGAAACTCGGGTATCCCATACACAAGCACGCCCCCTGGTCCATGAAGAGACTCAAATATCGTCACTTTGTGACCGACCCTGCCGAGATCCACTGCACAGGTAAGTCCCGCGGGACCGGAGCCCACGACGGCGACCTTCTTCCCGGTGGCTGGTGCCTGCGAAAGGGGGCAGGTGCGATGAGCCAGTTCGTAGTCCCCCACAAACCGCTCAAGTCTGCCGATTGCGACAGGGTCACCTTTTTTCCCCAGGATACAATTTCCTTCACATTGTGTCTCCTGGGGACATACTCTGCCGCAGATGGCCGGAAGATTGTTCTTCACCTTCATCCATTCTACTGCCTTAACCATATCCCCCTCCCGGAGGGCCTTTATGAAGTTCGGGATCAGCACGCCCACGGGACAGCCCTGAACGCATTTAGGCTCTTTACACTGTATGCAGCGTTCAGCCTCTTCTCTGGCTGTATTGAAAGAGTAGCCCAGTGCTACTTCATCATAGTTGCCTCTGCGGACGATCTCGTCCTGGTTGGGCATCTCATGCCGCCTGATCTTCATTCGTTGCGTCTGTGTCAGCTCAGCCATTATTTCCCTCCCTTTGGCAGCGCACTGTCAAGTTTACATTTGTGTTCCCACTCAACCACTGCGAGCCGCTCTTCATCTCGGTAGAACTGAAGACGGGACAAAAGACTATCCCAATTCACCTTGTGTGCGTCGAATTCAGGGCCGTCGACACAAACGAACCGTGCCCCGTCATCCAGTAACACCCTGCAGCCGCCGCACATTCCGGTTCCGTCGATCATAATGGTGTTGAGGCTTACAGTGGTCGGAACGGCGTAAGGTCCTGTCGCAAGGGAAACGAATTTCATCATGATGGCCGGTCCGATTGCCCATACGCGTGCCACCTTCCTGTCTTGGTTTTCGAGGACTTCCTTAAGTGGTTCTGTGACCAGTGTCTTACGGCCATGAGAACCGTCATCAGTGCAGACGATCAACTCGTCTGATACAGCCCTCATCTTTTCTTCCCAGAAAAGCAAGCTCTTGTTTCTGGCGCCTATGATGGAGATGACGGTGTTGCCAGCTTCCTTCAATGAACGTGCAATAGGATAGATAGGAGCAATACCCACCCCTCCGCCCACGCAGACAACAGTTCCATAGTTCTCGATCTCCGTGGGATGTCCCAGCGGCCCTGCAAAGGACGAGAGAACATCGCCCGGCTCCATCTTTCCGAGCTGCATCGTGGATTTTCCGACTTCCTGAAAGATAATGCTGATAGTACCGGCATTCCTGTCATAATCGGCTATCGTGAGTGGAATCCTCTCCCCAAAATCGTCGATCCGCACGATTATGAACTGGCCGGCCTGCGCCTTTCGTGCTACATGGGGAGCATGCACATCCATGAGCTTTGTAACATCGCTCAGGACCTCTTTCCTCAGAATTTTGTACACCGCCTACCTCCTAATGAAAATATTTTTCAGGCGTCGCAACAAAGGGCAATATAATATTGTGCTCAAGATAACTCCGCGAGGTGTTCATGGCACGGATCGGTATGTTCTCTGTTGAAGAAATTATAGATCCGTCGTCCGTGAAACCTTTAAAACTCGTTTAATATTAACATAGAATAGTCAGGGGAATCCATATTTTAAGCATCTTGACCAGGCATTGACTTAAATCCTTCCGACGTTTAAACTTTAACCCTATGGAAAATACCATACGGGAAGTACTCGAAAAAGCGATGAAAAAGCTCGGTGTCGAGAATGTGGCTGTCGAAGTCGAGATTCCAAGGGAGGAAAAGTTCGGGGACTTTGCCACACCTGTTGCGATGGGTCTTTCAAAGGTTCTCAAGAGGCCTCCGAGGATCATTGCCGATGAAATAATAAAGGCGATTGGCGATGAAGAAGAGATTTTTGAGAGGATTGATATCGAGGGTCCCGGGTTCATTAACTTCTTCTTCTCGAGGGTCTTTCTCAATTCTGCGCTGAAGGCATTACTGTTGGAGAAGACAAGGTTTATCAGAAAGGACGTTGGAAGGGGCTCGAGAATCCAGATAGAATTCGTGAGTGCAAATCCGACTGGTCCCCTGCACCTAGGTCACGGGCGGGGAGCTGCGGTTGGGGCGGCCCTTTCGAACCTTCTGGAAGCCGGTGGTTACTCGGTCGAGAGAGAATATTACATAAATGACGCAGGCAGGCAGGTAAGGCTCCTCGGACAATCCGTCTTTGCAAAATATCAGCACCTTTTGGGACTTGAATATCCTTTTCCAGAGGACGGGTACAGGGGAGCATACGTTGAAGAAATAGCGAGAAAGATCATCGGTACTTTAGGTAGCAAGTACTCCGAGACAAGTTTTCGGGAAGCCGCAGACTTTTTCATCGACTTCTCTTATGAGGAAATGTTGAGGGAAATAGATAGGGACCTAAGGGACTTCGGCATAGTCTTCACCACATGGCAGAGCGAACGAGAACTTTACGCTAAAAAAGAGGTGGAAAAGGCCATTGATGACCTGAGGCACCGAGGGCACCTCTTCGAAAAGGACGGAGCACTGTGGTTCAGGGCCACTCATTTCAGTGATGACAAGGATCGTGTCATTGTAAAAAGTGACGGTGAGTTTACGTATTTTGCGTCGGATATCGCATACCACAGGAATAAGATCGAGGCAGGATTCGACGAACTGGTGGACATATGGGGCGCTGACCACCACGGATACATATCGAGACTAAAGGCTGTGATCCAAGCGTTAGGATATCCCCCTGATTACCTGAAGGTCTTGCTTGTCCAGATGGTTACTCTGCTGAGAGGAGGAAAACCTGTCCAGATGTCAAAGAGGGCAGGAGAGTTTGTCACGCTAAGGGAGGTGTTGGATGAGGTCGGCAGCGATACAACAAAGTTCATATTTCTCACCAGACGGCCAGATAGCCATCTGGAGTTTGACCTTGAGGTGGCAAAAGAACAGTCAGCGGAGAACCCCGTATTTTACGTTCAGTACGCAAATGCCCGGATACACAGCATATTTAGCCATGCTATGGAAAAGGGATTAGACGCAACTCGCTTTGACGACGCTGATCTCGATCTTCTATCAACTTACGAGGAGCAAAAGATAATAAAAAAGCTCTTGTCTTATCCTGCAACCTTCGAGGGAGCCGTAGTAGCACACGAACCCCACAGGATTACCTTCTACCTTCAGGAGCTTACCGGTCTTTTTCATCCGTACTATAACAAGCACAGGATTGTGACTGAAGACGGTGGGCTTACAAAGGCGCGACTTGCCCTATGCGAGGCCATCAGGATTGTCGTGGAGGATGGTCTCAAGATACTCGGCCTCAGTGTACCCGAAAGAATGTAATTATATACAAGTAATAAGCACATACGTCATTAATATAAATTAATGCTTCAGATTTTTGTCGATATTCTTTTTTGCCGATTTTACTGATTTACTATCGTGACATCCTCACAACGATGACACACGTTAGCAACCTCGTATTTCAAGACGTTATGGTTTTTGATGACTATATTCTTACAGCGTTGCTCACAATACTGCCGAATACCTGCACTTTCAGGTAGTGCTAATCGGCGAACAGTATGCAATTTAGTGTTGCATACATTTGGTGAAATGAGGTCCTGTTATCCGAATAAAGATTTGCTCACGCGGCAGGCTCTGTTGCAGTATGTGGACCCACACTGCATAGAATACCCGTGGTCCCAACCACGTATCCTAAAGAAACCTGAAGCAATTGGCAAAAGTTTATCAGGCATATCACGGCTGCTTCAGAAATGTCAGATGTATTTTCTTTTTCACTCTTAACCAAGCCGTTCTTCTCGGTTGCATAACGCACTTTGTCGTGATACGATTATATAAAATACCCGATGTAGGGTGCTATTTGTGAGTTGGAGGGATGCATGAATAAGCTGCAAGATGAGATTGCAAGGATTGCGTACGAACTTTATGAAAAAAGAGGCAGGGGCCATGGCTGCCATCTCGATGATTGGCTGGAAGCGGAGAGGATCGTGTTGTCAAGACATGTTAAGACCAGCGAAGCCTCAACGAAGTCTCCTAAGGCAAAGAAGCTGAAGGCTCCTTCACCGTCTCAAAAGGCAAAGGTGGCTGAACTTGAAGGCAAAACGTCGCGCGGAAAGAGGAGCACTGGTAAAAAGGACGCCTCCAAAAAAACCGTGTGAAAGAAGCCAGGTTTTATGAAAAAATTGGCGAAGAGAAGGTGAAATGCTTTCTCTGTGCACAATACTGCACTATATCCCCCGGGAAAAGGGGTGTCTGCACTGTGAGGGAAAACAGGGAGGGGATCCTTTACAGCCTTGTTTATGGAAAGCTCGTTGCACGTAGCGTCGATCCCATTGAAAAGAAGCCTCTTTTTCATTTTCATCCCGGCTCCAAGTCATATTCCATTGCGACTGTAGGATGTAACTTCAAGTGCATGCACTGCCAGAACTACGACATCTCGCAGTATCCCAAGAAATACCCTGATATACCGGGTGAAGTTGTAACTCCCGAACAGGTGGTGGATGAAGCAGAACGTGCGGGTTGCATGAGCATATCTTATACGTACACAGAGCCCACTATATTCATGGAGTTTGCGTTTGACTGTGCACGTCTTGCGCAACAGCGAGGCATAAGAAATGTATTTGTGAGCAATGGATACACAAGTCCTGAGGCCACAAGGTTTATCGCGCCGTATCTTGACGGCAATAATATAGACCTCAAGGGCGATGATGCGTTCTACAAAAAGGTTGTGGGAGCTAAACTTCAACCGGTGCTCGACACCATCAGGCTGATGAAAGAACTGGGTGTTTGGGTTGAAGTCACGACCCTGATCATACCGACCTATAACGATTCAGATGATTTCCTGAGGTGGGCCGCGGCATTCCTGGAGTCGATCGACCCTGCAATGCCCTGGCACCTGACACAGTTCCATCCTACATACCATCTCGTGGATAAGCCGAGAACTCCAGTGAGCACCCTGAGGAAGGCGAGGGAGATAGGACTTAACGCCGGACTAAAATATGTCTACGAAGGGAACGTCCCGGGTGAAGGGGGAGAGAATACATACTGTCCCTCATGTGGGGAGTTGCTTATAGGGAGGACGGGTTTTATGCTAACCGAGATCAAGATAAAGAACTCGGTCTGTCCAAAATGCGCAGCGAACGTGGAGGGCAGGGGCATGCCATAAAAGTTTACGTAACACTTCGCATTCTGCAGGATACACTTGCCTCATACTTACTTCGATCTTACTGTGTATACGGTCTTCTAACTTGGATTGCTCTCCTTATCACAATTCTCCAGCCGCTGTCAAGCGTTTTGCCTGATGGTTTGTGTAAGAATGGTAGTAGTTCATCTTAGTTCATTGATATTTGTTATAATTCAAGATAAAAGGAGATTTTGATGTTCAGTCTAAGACGTTTGATGACAGTGACCGCTATAACGGTCATTCTCTTATGTACAACTGTGCTGCGTACGAGTTCTGAGGAAAAGGAGCCGACCCCCCCTGCAGATGCGTACTATGAGTTCATTCTAGGCTATGGATCCGAGATGGCGGGCGACTGGGAAGATGCCCTGAAGCACTATGGCGCAGCCCTAAAGCACGACCCGACTTCGAGCTATCTGAAGACCCAGATCAGTTATATGCACCTCAGGATGGGACAGGTTGAGGAGGCTGTGAGCGCCGCGGAAGCTGTGATAAGCAAGGACTCTGACTATGTACCTGCCCTTATGCTTCTTGCACAGGTATACAACAGTCAGAAACGGCTTGATGAAGCGATATCTCTCTACGAACGGGTCATCGCCGTCGATCCTTCTGAGAATGACGCGTATCTCTTCCTAGGTGTTCTTTATGCCTCCAAGGACAGATACAATGACGCGACTCGGATTCTTGAGTCACTTCTGGCACGAAAGCCCGATGCAGTGATGGCGCTATATTATCTCGGTGCCGTAAAAATGGACGCAAAGGAGTACGATAAGGCTGAGGAGTATTTCGAGAAAGTCATTGATTTGCGGTCGAACTTTGAACCGGCATATTTCAGTCTGGGGATGCTCAGCGAGATAAGAAATGATCTGGCCCAGGCAGAGACATATTACAGGACAGCAGAAAAGCTTAACCCTCATGACACTCGTGTGCATGAACGTCTGAGTCAGATTTACATCAGACAAAAGAGCGTTGATAAAGCATTAGAAGAGCTCAGGGGACTGAGTGACCAGGATCCCGCAAATATCGACGTTCATCTGAGGATGGGGTTGCTATACCTTGACGATAAGCGGTACGACCGTGCCATAGAAGAATTCAGGACGTTCATTGCGTATAAGCCAGGTGACGTCTCTGCAAGGCTCTATATTGTAAGCACGCTTGAGGAAATGGAGAGATATAACGATGCTCTGGAGGAGCTGAAGAAGATTGTTTCCATTGATCCGAAGAATGTCAGTGCATTTATCCACATGGGTCTTATTTACGGAAAACTTAAACAGTATGAAGAGGCGGTAAGGTCCTATGAAGAGATCCTCTCTTTCGACAAAGATCAACCCGATGTCTATCTCTACCTCGGCATCATCTATACTGAGACCAAAGACTATGCCAAGGCCGAGGAGATACTTAGGAAGGGAATAAGCCTTTTTGAGAACAACGAGGACCTCATCTTTAATCTAGCTGTGTTACTCGAGAAGATGAATAGGTTTGACGAGATGGTAGCTTGTCTCAGGAAGATTCTTGATCTGAATCCTAAACACGCCGATGCCTTAAACTTCCTTGGTTACAGTTACGCTGACAAAGGAACGAACCTTGATGAGGCCTTTTCCCTCATCGAGAAGGCTGCGGAACTGAAACCGGACGATGGTTACATTCTCGACAGCCTTGGATGGGTCTACTATAAGCTCGGCAAGACGGATGAGGCCTTGCGTTACTTGAAAAAGGCGCTTGAAAGCGTAAAGGACGACCCGACGATTCTTGAGCATATGGGTGACGTATATTCTTATCTGGGGAGAAGTGATTCGGCACTCGAAGCATGGGAGAAGGCAATAGAAGTAAGCGACAAAGAAGAAGGGTTGAAGGAACGCGTCGAGGACAAGATCAAGAAACTGCGATTGCAGATGTCCAAATGAAATTCGCAACCTAATGTTCATTCTTAAAGCTCCTGCAAAAATCAACTGGTTTCTGACGGTCTCGGGAAAAAGGAAGGACGGTTACCACGATATCCGCAGCCTGATGCAGAATGTAACGCTCTACGATTTGCTTACATTCGAAGATTTCGATTCAGTCGAAGTGATTACTGAAGCGCCCATTTCCCTTAAAGACAACCTAGTATACAAAGCTGTGATGTTGATGAAGGAGTCGTTTGGCGTGAGGAGCGGGGCTAGGGTGACCCTTAAGAAGTCGATTCCGATGGCGGCGGGCCTCGGGGGCGGAAGTAGTGATGCCGCATGCGTTCTCAGTGGACTGGACAGGCTCTGGAATCTCCATCTGAGCGTTAACGAACTTGCTGGATTGGGAGAGAGAATCGGCTCTGATGTACCATTTTTCTTTCACGGACCTGTCTCGCTCGTTGAA
>CAZNTS010000381.1:0-4957 GCA_964576045.1 uncultured Nitrospiraceae bacterium
GATCCCGGTTACCGTATTGGTCGCGCCGGGACCCGATGTTACAAGGGCAACACCAGCTTTGCCGGTGGCACGCGCATACCCATCAGCCGCATGGATTGCCCCCTGTTCGTGCCTTGTCAATATCAACTGGATGTCCTTGTTATCGTAAAGAAAGTCGAAGATGTTCAGCACCACTCCGCCCGGGTATCCGAATATATGCTTCACCCCTTCTCTCTTCAGACTCTCGATTATTATCTCAGCACCCGAGATCTTCATATGCCATCCGCTCCTTTATTAGCTACAGGTTCAAGGTTTCATCATTGTAACAAAATTGTTTCCCAATTGCAAAAAAGTCCCGACGTATTCACTAAAAGAGCTAAAAGATCCTGGATCGGAGACAATATCCATGGTTATGCACCGGTCCCAAAAGCATCCGGGATCGTCTCACTTTCGGAACAAATCCTGATTGGGTCCGATAGTCCCCGGATCTTCAAAAAGGGCTATTATCTTGCCTGATTGCCTGATGCCAACCGGATTGCAACGATCCGCGTCAGAGAGTGAGCAATAAGCATTATCCCATTACGGCGCCTTTTCCTGCGGAGCTGACCATTTTTGCGTACCGCGAGAGGTATCCACTTGTGATTTTGGGCTTGGGGGGTTTCCATTTCGAAAGCCTCTTCCGGATCTCGTCATCCGAAACCAGCAGGTCGATTCTCCTCTTCGGGATGTCGATCCTAATCGTGTCGCCGTCCCTTATTGCTGCGATGGGTCCTCCCTCCATCGCCTCCGGCGATATATGACCGACACATGGCCCGCGCGTGCCTCCCGAAAATCTTCCATCCGTGATAAGTGCAACCGATTCGGTCAAGCCCATTCCCGCAATCGTGGCGGTGGGAGAAAGCATCTCCCTCATGCCGGGACCTCCCTTAGGCCCCTCATACCTGATCACCACCACATCACCCGCTTTAATCTCCCCATTGATGATGGCCTTCATTCCTGCTTCCTCTGAATCATAGACCTTCGCGGCTCCTTCGAACTGCATCACCTTCTGGCTCACAGCGGACTGCTTGACCACAGCGCCGTCGGGCGCAAGGTTTCCGCGCAGGATGGCGATGCCGCCCTGAGCATGATAGGCGTTCTTCACCGGTCTAATCACGTCCTCGTCAAAGATCACCGCGGAATCCGCAATCTCATGAACACGCATGCCACTAACGGTGACGTGGTCGTTAAGTCCGTTCCTTAGCCTCTTCATGACCGCAGGGATTCCGCCGGCGTGGTCGAGATCTTCCATGTAGTGCTGCCCACCCGGAATCAGATTCGCGATGTGCGGGGTCTTTCTGCCTATTATGTCAAAGGTCTCAAGCTGAAGGTCAATGCCGGCCTCATGAGCGATGGCGGGGATATGCAGGGCGGTGTTAGTGGAACCGCCCAGCGCAAGGTCAACCATGATGGCGTTCTCAAATGCCCTCTTCGTCATGATCTTTCTGGGCGTGACATTCTTCTTGACCAGTGTGACTATCCGTCTGCCGGTTTCAAATGCGATCCTCCTCTTCCCTGAAGAGATCGCCAGCTCCGTGGCACACTTTGGAAGGCTCATTCCGAGAGCTTCTGTAACGCACGCCATGGTGTTTGCCGTGTACATTCCCTGGCAGGAGCCAGCCCCGGGACAAGCGCACATCTCCAGCGCTTCAAGCTCGTCATCCCTTATCAATCCCTTCTTATACTTCCCGACAGCCTCAAAGGTGTCGCTAGTGAGGTTGAGCCTCCTGCCCTTATAGTGACCGGAAAGCATGGGACCTGCGGTTATCACGATGGAGGGGATATCTATCCTTGCCGCAGCCATGAGCATGCCGGGCGTTATCTTATCACAATTAGTGAGCAGGACCAACCCGTCAAGCTGATGGGCCTGTGCAACGGTTTCGACCATGTCTGCTATAAGCTCTCGCGAAGGCAGGGAATAGTGCATGCCGGAATGACCCATTGCGATACCGTCGCAGATGCCGGGGACGCCGAAAAAGAAAGGGTACCCACCGCCCGTATGGACGCCTTTTTCGATGAACCGCTCAAGATCCCGCATGCCGATGTGGCCAGGAATTATGTCGGTGAAACTTGTCGCCACCCCTATGAACGGCTTGTTCATTTCGGTCCTCGGGACCCCTGTTGCGTACAGGAGCGCTCTGTGCGGCATCCGCGCAATTCCTTCCTTTATTACCCTGCTTCTCACGGCAATAGTACCTCCTTCATTGTAATAGTAAAATGTCATTAGGAAAACGTAAGCGGAGGCCCAAGGGAAAATTATCCCCTGTAGCTCCCGCTTACTATCTGCTCCTCACTTCGTCTGCCCTTCCGTATCAGTTCGAGTGGCTTTTCCTGTATTCCCTGATAAGTTCCGCCATCCTATCTTTCTTGCTCAGCTTGAGCTTCTGGAGCTTCTTGCGCTCCATCTCTTCGTCCGATGAAAGATACACTTTCCTGTCGATCTCCGCAAGAAGGCCTTTCAAACTCTTGTGCTCTTCATCCAGTTTCTTGAACTCTTCGTTCTCCCTCCTCAGCAAGTCCTTGATCTCCTCCTCGTTCAATGCATCCTCCTTTCCCGCCCCGGGGCGCGCCCCTCAGGCACTCATGGTTCTAGTCTCATCCTGCCAAGTCACCCGCAAGTCTGTATGAATTCTCGATGCAGTCATTCACGCTTATCCCCTTATACGCATTGCCCGAAAGGTACAGCCCTCTGTGCTGTGAGAGTAGCCTCTCCATGGACCCGACTTTCTCCTGGTGCCCGATGGTATATTGGGGGATTGCCTTAACATGGACATATACGCGCACAAAATCAGGTTGCACTTTTATATCCATTATATCTCTGAGCTCATCGGCCACGATATTAACGAGTGTGCCCTCATCCCGCATCGGTTCCGGCACACGAGTCCCTCCAAGCATTGTCCTCAAGAGCACAAATCCCTCTGGAGCCCTTCCAGGGAAGATGCTTGAATCCCAGAGAGTGCCTAGGATCCTGCGCCCCTCCCTGAAGGGAACGAGGAATCCGAAACCGTCAAGATTGCTTCCGATCCTCTCCTTCCTGTAGCCCATGCACACCACTGCGACTGCAGGATAAGGGATCTGGGAAAGGGTTGTGGCAAGGACAGGATCAAAGTCCCTGAGAATATCGGACGAGGCGTGGGCGGGAGTCGCCAGGACCACTGCATCTGATTCGATGATCAGGCCGTCTTCCAGACTCACTGCATAGCGATTTCCGGACCTTTCCAGAGACATCACCCTGCAGCGCGATCTCACCTTGTCCCCGACAACACTCTTCAGTGCAACGATCAGGGTCTCCATCCCGCTGGAGAAGGAAGTCAATACGCCGCCGGGACCCGGACCGGGTCCAGCCTTCCCTTCCTTTTTTGCCTTGATTTGCAGTTTAACCAGCGCTCTTATGAGACTGCCATGCTGCGCCTCGAGCTGGTGTATACGGGGGAAACAGCTCTTGAGGCTCAATGCCTCCGGATCTCCCGCATAAATGCCCGACGCCATGGGATCAATCAGTTTTTCGAACGCTTCTTTACCAAGCCTTCTCCGCCCAAACTCCGCGAGACTCTCGTCTTCCTTACTGCCCTTAGCTGCAAAGAGCTCGTAAATGATCCTGATACGGCCCCACACACTGAGCAGGTCAGAGCTGAAAAAAGCGGCCGGCGATTCGGGAAGGGCGCGGAGCCGTCCTTCAGAAAAAATGAATCGCTTGCGTGCAGAATCATTGCTCTTGAGGGGGGTCAACGACAGTCCTGCGGAAAGTTCAAGGGTCCTCGGTTTGTTGTTCAGAAACCCGTTCACACCGCTTTCACAGACGAACCCGTCCGCCCTGTCCGTCCATATTTTTCCGCCAAGACGCTCTTCGGCCTCCAGAAGAATCAAGTCCATGGACGGCTTTTCTTTCAACAGGAAATAGGCAAGGGAAAGTCCCGAGATACCCCCGCCTACGATGACTACCCTGTCCATCCGAGTTCCTTCACCTTATGTATTACGATATCCTCCAGCGTATCAATAAATAAGGGCGTAGTATTCAAGGACTCTGCCCTTATGAGCTTCATGCCCAGTGCTTCAGCCAGTTCTCTATATAGTATATCAATCTCATAGAGGGTTTCTATATGGTCGGAAACAAAACTTATCGGGACGACGAGGAGTTTTTTCACGCCCTTTTTCGCGAGTTCCCGGATCTTATCGTCAGTTGACGGTTCGAGCCACCTTACCGGCCCGCTCTTACTCTGATAAGAGAGATGCCAGCGGACATTGATGTTCTTTACAACCGCATCGATAGTACCTTTTATTTGGGACGGGTAGGGATCCCCGGACTCCACGATGCTTAGGGGGAGGCTGTGGGCACTGAAAAGCACATCTACTCCACCGCCGTCGAAACAGGCCATCCCCTTTCTGATACTTTCAGCAAGGGCCTCAATGTAAAGGGGATGATCGTGCCATGAGCAGACTGAAGAAGATTCTACCTGGTATCGGGAGATCGTCTCTTCAAACATTCCAAGAGCAGAACCCGTGGTAGCAAGGGAATAGTGGGGGTAGAGGCTAACTGCCAGCACTGCCCTTATCCCCTCTTCGTACATACGTTTCACTATGTCCCCAATGAAAGGATGCCAGTACCGCATCCCGACATAGACCTTGAAAGAAAGCGAACTGCGGGTTGTAACCTGTGAGGTGTTCAGTGCTTTTTCAAGCGCTCCTGCCTGGGCCTCGCTGATATCTCTTATCGGGGACTTGCCACCTATACGCCGATACATCTCTTCCGTCTTGCCTGATCGAAGGCCTGAAATGAACCTCGCAAGGGGCTTCTGGCAAAAAGGAGGTCCGAGCTTTATGATCTTCCTATCGGAAAAAAGGTTATAGAGAAAAGGCCTAACCGCTTGAAGGGCATCGGGTCCTCCCAGATTGAGAAGCACTATTCCGACGGGCTTGATCTCGCACACCTCTCATGAAG
>CAZNTS010000382.1:0-3738 GCA_964576045.1 uncultured Nitrospiraceae bacterium
TTTTTCACTAGCACATTCAAGTGATGTCTGATGGTTTTGTAATCCATTCCAAGATGGGCCGCGATCTGGTTCGCATTCATCGGCCGCGCTTTTACCGCCGCGACTAGCCTCGCGCGGTTTGGCCCTCCTCTGCTCCCGGTAAAGACCCACCAGATGATCCTCCTCACCGCGCTTGACAATCCAGACCAGAGCCCTAGCGAGATCCAGCTACGATTTCGTCTTCAAGTTCATTGTTCTGGCTTACCTAATATCAGATTCGGCCGCGACATTATAGGTTCAGTTGATGAATTGGCCTCACCACTTAGAGCGGGGCGTAATTTGGGCGACAAGTTGGTAATCGCTAATATTCCCCGTTGAAGGCGTTAGGGCGGAAAACCTATGATCACTAAACTGGTAGGAACATTCGTCTGTCCGGCCTGCGAGAGGTTCATTAAGAATCGGGCACAACCCGAACACGACTCTCTGACCCTTGCGGATAGCCCCCTGAATCTGGGATGATAGCAGCAGCCATTTTTGTTATTTGGGCGTGAATTGGGCCTCATCTTGGGCTAGGGCTATATCGAATTCGTCGCTTCTCATGATGATTGGGCAGGGTTGAAGGGATTGAGAACAAGTAAACGACTGAACGTTTTGAGGGTATCCTTTTCAGCTCGCATCAAACTGGGTATTGGGATTTACGCTTGAGTTCACTCCACTCACGGCGGAGAACATTCATCGTTGGGTTGATAGCGGGAGCGCTCGCCACGCTGGTGTATTATGTCGGCACTGAACTAGTGGGCCTTCCGTACCCGCCGAACGCCATCTTCCAGCTTATACTCAACCCCGTTCCCGGATCCGTCCAATCAGTTGCGGTGGAAAACCTTCGGCAGTATGCGAAATACGGAGCTCTGACGTTCGCGTCCGCAGTTTACGCAATGCTCTATGGCATAATCGCTGTGGCAATGGGGGTTCTTTCAAAACGCAACTTGGCGAAATTGTCTTTGATCCTCGCCGGCACGGTTATCACAACCGCACTCAGCCTCGGGCTTGAGATGGTCTCCGCCCCGAGCGTGTCCGTCTGGTCGAGTACGGAAGGTTGGGCCGTTGTTGCAGCGCTGGCGATCGTGATCAATCTCGGTTATTCATCATTTGTAGTGTCGAATCTGCACATGATTGGCCCCGCCCCCGCCCTAACTAAACCCGGGATTACCATGAATCCGGCACGCAGAAAATGGTTGAAGAGGGCTGGAATTGGCGTATTCGGGATTGCGATTGTCTACATCGGCGCGAGGTTAGGGCTCTCACTATTCTCGGGAGAACCATTAGTACAGAGCGGTACTCCGATTCCGGTAAATACTGTGAACACACAGCAAATCACAGCAACTAGCGCGACTAGCCTTACCGGTGCGCCTGATGTCTTCAGCGACCCCCGAATTGCAGACCTCGTAGCCTCGGAAGTAACCGATACGCGGATCTTCTACCGAGTAGACATCGACTCGATTACACCGCAACTCAACTCTGACCAGTGGACCCTGAGCGTCATGGGCAAGGTACTGAAGCAGCTTTCATTAACGAATGCTGACCTGTTATCGATGCCATCCAAAGATGAGTACGCGACCCTAGAATGTGTGAGTAACACAATCAACCCGCCCGGGGCCCTAATCAGTAATGGTAAGTGGACCGGAGTCCCACTCGCAACAATTCTCAACCAAGCAGGCCTCGCACCCGAGGTGGTCTACATTATCTTTCATTGCGCCGAAGGGTACACGGTGGGCATTCCTAAGGAGAGGGCGCTTGAATCTGGCGCGTTACTCGCTTACAATATGAACGATGCCACGCTTCCCCCTGAGCATGGCTTTCCATTACGTGCCATAATCCCCGGCCTTTATGGAATGATGAACGCGAAATGGATTACGGGCATAGAAGCGTCGGACAGCGTTTACTTAGGATACTGGCAAGAGCGAGGTTGGACGAACGACGCCCGAATCAAGACGACCTCGATCATCTACTACCCACTGGATGGAGCTCAAGTGACCGGCTCACTCCCTATAGCCGGCGTCGCCTTCGCGGGCGACCGCGGAATTAGTAAGGTGGAGGTCAGCACCGACGGAGGAAACACCTGGAACACAGCGGAACTCAAGCCGCCCAAATCACCGTACTCATGGGTTCTCTGGGCGTACCAATGGACACCGACAACGAAGGGGACTCAGACAATTATCGCCAGAGCAACGGATGGAACAGGCCAGCTCCAAGACCCGACCCAAAACTCGCCGTTCCCGGACGGCGCCACAGGATACAACTCGATTACGGTCAACATAACCTAATCCAAACCACGCTGGAGCCGCCTCAGTTGCCTTCTTGCTATGATGTTGTGTAAGAGAATACCTGCCTTCAATGAATTTTGAGCCCATGGCGGCGTAAAGTAACATATCACATCGTTTCTGACTAGAACCAAAACGGGGGCCAACGGTATCACCGTGACCGAAAAACTTCTGCAACAGAAACGATACTTCTGCGAGAACTGTAAACGTGAGGTTTTCCTGGATAGTAAATTCTGCGATGGCTGCGGTGGGCAGATCGAATGGCCAGCCCTGATTCAGAAGATTCTATCAACCTGGCCTAGACCGAAGAAACAAAAGTCGCGTTGGTCGATCTTTCACCGCTAAGATTCCGCCAGCCTTTCAAACGTGAACGAGTTCTCTGCCTCATATGCGCCTAATGAATTGGAAGATTACGATTCAGGCTTCGAACGAAGAAACGCCGCAAGCCCTTACAAAGCTTTATTCAAGCCACAATTACCTAGACATTCGTCACATCTAGGGTAAACCGTGGGTTGAGTTGGAAGCATATTTCATTGAAACTCCGGTAGGAGTATTCATACTAGACGAAAAATCAAACGTTATCGAGAAAGTTCTCTTCCCAAACAATCCGAAGAATGCCGCAATTGAGCTGAAGGAGGTTCAGGACGGGCGCATCGGATCTGCAATCCTAGACATCGTTAAGCGGGCAGGGGAATCATACTCCCCCATAGTTTTCGCAAACGATTTGCTCGCCAAGACAGTTGAAAGAGAAGCCGGAACATCCGTCACGGTGAGGGAAACCGAGGTCGGCGAACGATTCCGGACCATGTTACGATCTGAGGAGAAGAACCGTGGCGACTGGCTAAAACAGCAATCCCTAGAGTCGCCAGCCCTCAAGACCGCGAGCGCCTACAACGAATTCGCACGGCGAGTAACTCTCGAGTTGGCGCGAGCTGGCATTGCACAAGCGGCGGCAAGGCGTGACCTGAGCGCAGTGCAAGCAGTACGCGCTATGGATGATTTGGATAAGACCTTGAACCTGCTTGCGGGCCGGGTTCGGGAATGGTACGGCCTTCATTTTCCTGAGATGGATAGAATTATCGAAAGACACGACACCTACGCTCGGCTGGTCGCGAAACTAGGCAACAGAAAGAACTTCACGTCAGAAGCCATCGCAAGCGAGGGCGTGCCGAAGGAGAAAGGCGACGAATTATCAAAGGCGGCATCGCGGTCGATGGGAGGAACGATCGACGAGTCTGACCTTGCCGTTCTCCAGTCGTTCTGCACACTCATGTTGGAACTCTACAAGTTCAGAGAACGAGCCGAAAGCTATGTTGACGAATGCCTGAAATCCGTTGCACCCAATATGGCAGCGATTGTCGGTGCCTCGCTCTCCGCAAGACTCATGTCCATTGCCGGAAGCTTGGAAAACTTGGCGAAGATGCCTGCCAGCACCTTA
>CAZNTS010000383.1:0-5784 GCA_964576045.1 uncultured Nitrospiraceae bacterium
ATAACGCTAGAGACATGGAAGCATCCCCTTAAGCTTAATTATCTTATCTTTCTCGGTTTCTTCACCCTTATAGTTATTTTTACGGCGCTTTGGGTCTCTCTCAGGATCGCCAGAGGGATAACAGAGCCAATCCAGAAACTGGCAGAGGCTACCGGCGAGGTTGCTTCGGGCAACCTTAACGTGGATATTGGACTGAAGCGGGATGATGAAATAGGGCTCCTTATCGGTTCATTCAACCACATGGTAAGGGAGCTTAGGGAAAACAGGGAGACGATCCATGCTGCTTATGCTGAATCCGACCGGAGACGACTCAGCATGGAAAACATCCTCGAGAACATCCAGACCGGCGTCATCTCCCTTGACGCAGACGGAAACGTTAATACTATCAACAGCGCTGCCTGCTCAATCCTTAATGTCTCTTCCCACGATATCATGGGGAAGAACTACAGTGAAATCTTATATGCAATAAAATCTGACTCTCTCCAAGAAATGATCCGCGGCATAAAATTGAAATCCCTTGGGACGGTCGAAAAAGAAGTCTGGGCAACTATACGGGGAAAGAGGACGACGCTCCGTGTCTCAATCATGGGACTGAGGGACAACGAGGCAAGGTATCTCGGTCTTCTGGTGGTCTTTGATGACCTTACCAATGTAATAAAAGCTCAGAAGGCTCTGGCTTGGCAGGAAGTGGCTAGAAGGATAGCCCATGAAGTGAAGAATCCGCTTACACCTATAAAGCTCTCCACCGAACGGATGTTGAAGAAATGGGAGCAGAAGGACGAAGATTTTGCACAGGTCTTCGAGACATCTATGAAGACAATCATCAGGGAAGTCGACAGCCTCAGGAGGCTCGTAGACGCATTCTCGCGGTTCGAAAAGATGCCTGAGATTCACAAGTCTCCCACTCATCTTGCTGGTATAATAGATGAGGTGGTAAGCCTTTACAAGAACTACAAGGGGTACTCGATAAGTGTTTCACTGCCAGAGAACATGCCGCCCGTAGATATCGACGGGGAGCAGTTCAAGAGAGTGTTGATAAACCTTTTTGAAAACGCAATACAGGCTATGGACAATGGCGGGAAGATAGAGGTGTCGGTGCAATCTGACGTTCTTGCAAACAGAGTGTTCATCGATATGGCCGATAACGGGCCTGGGATACGGGATGAGGACAAGGAAAAGCTCTTTGTTCCTTATTTCTCGACAAAGAAACAGGGAACAGGGCTCGGCCTTGCGATTGCAAGCAGGATAGTCAGGGAGCATATGGGCTATTTGCGTGTACGGGACAATGTGCCGGAAGGGACAGTTTTTACTATTGAGTTACCGTTAAAGGAGGAATAGATGGAGCCCTTGGTGCTGATCGTAGATGACGAAGAGGGCATAAGGGAAAGCCTTTCGGGAATCCTGGAAGACGAAGGGTACACTGTGGTCTCGACAGGAACCGGAGAGGATGCCCTCAAGATCATACAGGAGCAGACTCCCGACCTCATAATACTCGATGTGTGGCTGCCGAAAATGGACGGTCTCGCGGCCCTTCAGGAGATTAAGATATCGAAAAACGATATCCCTATAATCATGATTTCAGGACACGGTAATATTGAGGTAGCGGTAAAGGCGACAAGGTTGGGGGCGTATGACTTTCTTGAAAAGCCGCTTTCCCTCGAAAGGGTACTGCTAAGCTCAAGAAGGGCCCTGGAGAGAAGCGCCCTTGAGAGGGAGAACAGGGACCTGAAGGAGAACCTCTTCAAGAAAAACAGGTTTGTCGGAGAGTCTCCCTTGATTAAAGCCCTTCGCGCCCAGATAGCGCTCGCGGCACAAAGCAACGGCAGAGTCCTCATAACCGGCGAGAGCGGTTCGGGTAAGGAACTTGTGGCACGGCTCCTTCACATCACCGGGAACCGCGCGGAAAGACCGTTCGTAGAAGTAAATTGCGCGGCTATGCCCTATGAGCTTATCGAAAGCGAGCTCTTCGGGCACGAAAAGGGTTCATTCACCGGTGCTTTTGAGAAGAAGAAAGGCAAGTTCGAGCTTGCAGACAGAGGGACCCTTTTCCTTGACGAAATCGGTGACATGTCCCTTCAGACCCAAGCCAAGGTTCTACGGGTAACTGAGACGCAGGAATTCCATAGAGTGGGTGGCAGCACGAATATAAAGGTCGACGTACGGATAGTGTCGGCCACAAACAAGAACCTCGGGGAGGAAGTGAAAAAAGGGCTTTTCAGGGAAGACCTCTTCTTCAGGCTCAACGTGATTCCCCTGTCAGTGCCTCCTCTGCGAGAACGCAAGGAGGATATCCCGCTGCTTGTGGATTATTTCATCCATGCCTTCGCCGCCGAATATGGACAACCCCCGAAGAGAATTACCCCAGAAGCGATAAGGAATCTCCAAGAATATTCCTGGCCCGGCAATATAAGGGAGCTAAGAAACCTAATCGAAAGGCTTGTGATTATGACGCCTTCGATGGAAATAACCGCAAAGGACTTTCTTCTCACCGGCAGACACGAGAGCTCAGATTATTCTTCTTACAGAACCCTGAAGGAAGCGCGAGAGTCTTTTGAGAGGGACTTTATATCAAGAAAACTCGAGGAAAATAATTGGAACATTTCGAAGACTGCAGAGATATTAGACATCGAGCGGAGTAACCTTCACCGGAAGATAAAGAATTATAACATCCAACAAACCTCCGGGGAGACTTCCAGCAAAAAACCGTAATGCACAACATAGACTTCTTTCCCCGCTATGCATTACGGTCCGTTATTACACGTCATTGAGCAATGTCTTATTTTACGTTCTGACCTCCCGTCTGCTCCTGCTCAGATTCTTTCCCCTTCTGTTGTATCTTTGGCTGCGACCCCTGCTTCACTGCTTCACCGGCAGGCTTTTTCACTTCAGGCGTTGCCTTCTCAACAGGCCGTTTCACTTCAGGCGTTGCCTTCTCAACAGGCCGTTTCACTTCAGGCGTTGCCTTCTCAACAGGCCGTTTCACTTCAGGCGTTGCTTTCTCAACAGGCCGTTTCACTTCAGGCGTTGCCTTCTCAACAGGCCGTTTCACTTCAGGCGCTGCCTTCTCAACAGGCCGTTTCACTTCAGGCGCTGCCTTCTCAACAGGCCGTTTCACTTGGTTCTCGGGCATTGCTGCACCCGGCATCTTTATCTCCCTCTCCTGAGTCACTCCACCAGGTTGCTTAATCTCTCTTCCTGTTTTTTTAGGCTGTAATCCCGGGGCCTGCAAGCCAGCGCCAGGCCGCTTCGGCTCTTTCAGAGTCGTAACTGTCATAGGGTTAAGCGACACCCCTGGCTTCATGACTGATTGAGAAGGGTTTTTCACAATAGGACGGTTCTCTTTCAGCTTGCCAACCTGGATCTGCTTGATTGCCTGGGGCGGCTCTTTCGATGCAGAGATCGATTTTACCACCGGCAAATAACTAGCTTTCGTGGGAGCTATCTGGGGCCGTCCAACCTCAATTTTCCGCACAAGAAAATTATTTTCTTTTATCCCGGTAATGACGCTGGCATCAACATGGGAAGGCCGCCCTGAAATAAACGCATCCTTACTTACGACAGTGATGCCATTGGTAACATATACGTTTTTGTAAACATTGCTTACATTAATAGTGTTGATGTTTATATTGGTTATATTTACACTATATCGGCCATATTGGCCATGTCCATAATATATCTCTCCTGGCGCAAGGGGAACCCATGCCAGATAGGATCCTGTGTTGACCCATCCAACATATCCTGGGCCCCAGTAAACATCTCCCCTCACCGGAGGCACCCAACACCATCCAATAGAAGCGATATAGGCCCATCTTCCATAGTGATATGGTGTCCATCCCCATGGGTCATATGAGACCCAGACGTATTCACCGCCTATCCACGTCCACCTGCCCAACCTGTATGGCGCCCAATCAACGGCGACCATCGTCGGCGTCCAGACATAACCATATTCGCTAGTGGATACCCATCTGCCGTTATCTTCAAAATCAGCGGAATAGGAACTTAGTTCACTCGGCAAATAGGTGCTCGAAGCATAGCGCCGATCCATCCTTTCGTCCATTTCCCTGTTCCACCTCTCCCATTCATCGGCAGGACCGAGAGGAGCGAGTTCTGCATACGTATCCCCCCCGATGGAAAGGATATCTCCGGCAGTCACCTTTATTCTGCCGTTTCCCCCTTCCGCAGAAACGCTCCCTTTGAACACAGATACATCCGTAAACCCATTGTCCGCCACATCGACTCCGAACTTCGCCTTGCCAAATGCACGGGTGGAAGAGGCTGGGCTGTCCATCTGGAGGAGAATGCCCCGTCGTCCTCTGAAATTAACATAAGCATGTCCAAGGGAAAGATAGAACTGGAAAGTATCATCTCCTAAGCTGAGTATTTCAAGGGAGGAGTTTTCGTCCAGCCGAACGACAGTGCCTTCCCTCAGCTGAACCGCTGCCCTACTGCCGTCAGGAACCCAAACCGCGTCCCCGTCCAGAAGCGGCATGTTCATAGAAGCGGGGACCCAATCTGATGAGTCCGCTGTCTTTACTTGGACATCACCGTCAAGGTAACTTACACGCAAGTCTCCAATGGCCGCTTGAGAATTTGCAGGGAAGAAAAAAATAAGGGAGAAGATCATTACTAGAAAGACCCCTCTCAAAGGTTTCATTTGCCTAGTCTCCTTTCCATCTAAAGTATATCCAAGTTATATTGGAATACAACCTTGTGAAGAAAATATAAATTACTGAACAATCGTTCATATTAATATCCTGGCGCCCTCCCCAAGCGTGTGCAGTTTCATTAAGTTTGTCTTACCAGAGCCAAGGACAGGGGTGCTGGCAGTGATCACTATCCTGTCGCCTTTCCGGGCTAGCCCCTCGCCTAGCAGCGACCTCTCCACCTCCAATATCATCTTCTCAGTGCCTGAGAAAGGACGCAATAGAAGTGGAGAAACCCCCCAATAGATGCACATTTTCTTCAATACATCATCTCCTAAAGTGAAGGCCACTATGGGGATTTTAGGCCTGAATTTGGACACTAGTCTCGCGGTGAATCCGGACTGGGTGAAGGCAACAATGAATTTAGCCTTTATATCTTCTGCAGCCCTGCACGCGGCATCAGCCACCGCCTCAGAAAAACCAGCAGAGCGAAAATCCTGAACCTTGAACGGAGAATGTGCAGCAGGGCATTCCTTCTCGGTATATTCAATAATCCTGTCCATCATCTTCAGGGAATCCAGAGGGTACCTCCCGGATGCCGTCTCTCCGGAGAGCATCAAGGCATCCGAGCCGTCAATGACGGCGTTTGCAACATCCGCTGCCTCGGCCCTTGTGGGTCGCAGATGCTCTCTCATGGACTCGAGCATCTGGGTCGCAGTTATCACTAGCTTTCCCTTTGCATTCGACCTCTCAATGAGCCTCTTCTGTATGATAGGCACTTCTTCGGGTGATATGTCAACTCCAAGGTCGCCCCTTGCAATCATGATGCCGTCAACCTCGTCAAGGATACCTTCAATATTGGTCAAAGCCTCGCTTTTTTCTATCTTTGCGATGATGGGGACTGTCACATTTCTCCTTTTCAGCCAGTTCTTCACAGCCCGTATGTCATTCGTCGTCCTCACAAAAGATAGTGCCACGTAATCGACCCCCATCCCCAAGCCAAAAGTGAGGTCAGCCTCATCCTTGCGGGTAAACGCCCTCGCGGGCACCCTAAAAGGAAGATTTACCCCTTTTCTGTTTCCGAGAACCCCACCTTCAACAATCCGCGTCCTCAGTCCTTCCACGCCCTTCGCCTTAACCT
>CAZNTS010000384.1:0-2580 GCA_964576045.1 uncultured Nitrospiraceae bacterium
GGTATACCCCTTGGATGTATTAAGGTCAAGCATAAAGTTCATCAGAGCCCGTTCGAGCCTCGCCCCGGCTGACCTCATAAGTGCAAAGCGTGCACCTGCTATCTTTGCTGCCCTGTCAAAATCGATGATTCCGAGGATTTCGGCGATATCCCAGTGGTTAAGGGGAGGGAAATCGAACTGTCTGGGCTCTCCCCATGTCCTTATCACGACATTCTCTGTTTCATCTTTGCCAATCGGGACGGAAGCATGCGGTATGTTGGGTACGTTCAGAACAAATGCGCTCACCTTTTCATCTAAAAAAGACAATTTTCCGTCCAGCTCTTTTATCCTATCCGATACGGATTTCATCTCGTTCAACAGGCCCGTGACGTCCTTATTCTCCCTCTTCAGCCTACCTATCTCCTCAGATACCCTATTCCTAGTGTTCCTCAGTTCTTCAGCTTCCCTCAGAAGCCCTCTTCTTTCCTCCTCAATTGAAAGGAACTCGGAGATAGAAAGCGAATAGTTCCTCTTACTCAGAGCTTCTTCAACGACCGAAACATTTTCTCTCACGAAGCGTATATCGAGCATTACATCTCCTTCAGAAAAGGTTCTGTTGTTAGCTATAATAGACTACTTTTCAAACCTGTGTAAGTCAAGTCGGTTTTGCCGTGATGGAAAGTGAGGAATAAAGACAAATGATCAAAAGGGCAAATAAAAATTTGATTTGATCTGGGAGTCGCGGGCAAGTTAAAAGGTCGTATCGCGTGGCAAACGCATCAGCGGAGCAAATTGGTGGACGATTGGACATAACCTGAGCTAGAGCTTTGATGGCGTGGGTGAGGGGTTCGACCGCTACGAGGCAAACATGTCCCCTGCTAATGAGAGTCTTTCCTCTGTTTGCACGTGCCTTGCTACGGAGTATGTAAACACGCTGTAGCTGTCATTCTCGCATATCTCCTTGACGATCTTGAAAATGGGAAGGGTGTGCTGGGCGCAGTCACAGATGACGTACAATTTTTGCTGCTCGGGGACAAACACAGATATCCGGATAAGAATGCTGACCTCATGATAAAGGTTTGAACGAGCAGGTGTTTTGAAAGTAGCTGACGCCAATCGTGGTAATATAAGTAACTTCACCTGTAATATGAACATCTTTGAGATCATTTACAAAACCCTATTCAAAGCTTTTGGTCCTCAGCACTGGTGGCCTGGAGAAACCCCCTTTGAAGTCGTTGTGGGAGCCATACTTACTCAGAATACCAGCTGGGGCAATGTCGAAAAGGCGATTAAGAACCTGAAAGCAGCACGGGCGCTTAACGCACGAAGGATAGACGAAATGCCAGTGCATGCTCTTGCAGCACTTATCAGATCTGCGGGGTATTTCAATGTGAAGGCAAAGAGGCTCAAGTCATTCATCAGGTTTCTCGTTGCGAATTACCAGGGCAGTATTGAAAAAATGAAGAGGGAAGATCTGCATGTGCTGAGGGAGAAACTGCTAGATGTAAACGGCATCGGTCCAGAGACGGCGGATTCAATACTTCTATATGCGCTTGGGAAGCCCGTCTTCGTGATCGATGCCTACACAAAACGTGTCTTATCAAGACATAACGTCGTTGACCGTGACAAGTCCTACGAGGACTTCCAGAATCTTTTTCACTCATCTCTCAGAAGGGACGTGAAGCTGTTCAACGAATATCATGCACTTCTTGTAACTGTCGGCAAGATTTATTGCAGATCGAATCCGCTCTGTGATAAATGTCCCCTTAGGGTTATTCGTCCCATAGCTTTGTGATCAAGCTCGTCCTGTGATTAGTAATCGGGGCAGGAAAATGAAAAAGTGGATACGCAAGCTATGATAGAATGAAGAATCTCATGAACGATGTAAACTCAGATCATCCGAAAGAGCTACTCTGCCCTGCCTGCGGTGCTATCCTCACAGAGGAGCGACGGACCGAGAGCGGATGGAACTGCAAATGTGGCGAATTTATTCCTGAGAACCTTGCCGTTGATCCTTCCAAGGGGTTATCCAATAAGCATAAGCAGAACCGGATCTGGAGATAGTGTATCCGAACCGGTCATTAACGGTGGGCGATCAATGGAGTGCTGGCCAAAAAAGAATACAGGGGCGAGGCGATTAGCAGGTTACATTTCTGACGTTAAATATATTCACGAAGAACATATTATGAGCCTTGTAAGTTTGGAGTCATTATAGGTCAGGCGGTTGTCACCTTATAGAAATGGGACGAGGCGGTGACTCTGAAGGCGCACCAGACCAGCCGGCAACCACAGGTATTACACGAGCGAGCAGTATTTGCACGAGATCTGGCAGAAGGCTGCAGCGAAGAAAGTCATGAGCTATTGCCGCGTATGCTCAACCGGCCAGAAGGCTGACTCGGCATCGCATCGACAGTCAGTGGAGCAGTGCTGCATTGCATCGGCGCGATCGGTGCAAGAAAAAAGTTAGAGGACGTTGGCAGCGGGTTGAGTTGCAAACGAAAGCGGGTTGTGCAGCTTATGGAAATGGTGGTGCGCGATCAAGTGAGCAGGATCCTAGCCTCGCATAAAGACTGTCTTGCGAGGTTCGGGTTTGGAGCGGTT
>CAZNTS010000385.1:0-3011 GCA_964576045.1 uncultured Nitrospiraceae bacterium
ATCATCCACGGCATAGCCTTCCGTTATTTCTAAAATGATTCGACTCCTTTCAATTCCGGACTCCCGCGAGAGCATGTTCATCGCTTCCACAGTGTGAGCCGAATCTGCCAGGGTTTCAGGGCTGATATTTATGAATAGATACTCTTCACGCTCGTGAAAACGCTGCCGGGCGGCTTCCTTCAGGGCGTTTTCCCTGCACTTTGTGTCCAGAGATGCAACCACACCGCTCTCTTTTGCTTTCAGAAACAAGTCTCCGATGGTGGGGAAGGGGCGGAATCCTTCTATTGTTGTGAGCGCCTCATAACCAATAGCCCTGCATTCCTTTATGGAGAAAACGGGCTGAAAATGGACTGCGAGAGAATTATTGGCAATCAGATCACGTATGATGATCTCGTCGTGACTCCTCTTTTCCTGAAACGACGCGACCTGAGACTGTGTCTTGAATTCGTACTTCATTCTCTTGTTCATGGTATGAATACTCACGCGTCCCGCTAAACAGGGCAACCGGCAGCCTCACCACCGATTTCTCGTCCCTGTACAGCTGATGACTCCTCTTGCCTTAAGATGAAATTCTGACTCTCTGACAGTAAGCTTTCGGATTCATTCCTCAAGAGATGAACTATCCCTTCCAGATCCCTTGCCGTCTTTTCGACATTCGTAGTGCTGCCGTGGACCTTCTCAATGGCGTGTTCAATGGCTGCGCTCATATGGCGCTGATCTCCTATGACATTATGGATTCCTATAACAGTGCAGAGTATGCCGACGAGGATAATAGCTTTGTTACTCCGGTTCATCCTAGGCAAGTAACAGTCCTTCGCTGCTTACATGACCCCATCAAATTACCCCGCAATAAGAGCTCTGCCGAGTCCTTGAAAACTCTCTTTCCGGTAACATATCTCGCAATTTTCATCGTTCGAGGGAATGCATCTATGCCCTCTGTAATAATGGCATAATGCGTTCCTGTCATTGATACGTTTGAAGACCCACATTTCGTATTGTTCTCTCTCTTCAGCAAATGATTCGTACTTCATGATGTTTCGCCTCCGTTCAGTAAGTAGTGCATTCAACTTATATCAGTGACGTTACCGGCTGATGAAGGTCATGTTACTAACTAGTCTGTGAATGATTCACAAGCTTAACAGCATGCCCCTCCCAGTCATGGTTCGCGGTCACGTGGCCATCGAGATAGCGATCCTTTGCCCCTCTTCTCAGCCCGACAGTGACATCTTTCTCAGCAGAGAAGATTGAAGACCCGGTCAAATCGAATTCTATAGAGTATCTGTTACACGATAATGAAGAGAATATTACGGTTTCATGAATTTTTCTTTTCCGTTCCTGTCTGGCATTGAAGTTAATGTCTTCTCGTTACAGGACGGCGGAGTATGGATGCCTTTATTGTCATTTAACAAGGATGCATCACCGACAAGTGCCGGGCATGACCACGCGACATAGTGCCGTATTTCACGTACCTTCATGGATTCGGCGAGACGTAAAGAGGAAAGTAATGATCTTTTTTATTCCCTGAATATTTTTTTGTTGACATGACCTACTTTTCGGTTTAATATTTGTATGCGTCATAAATCAATTTCAGCCCAAAGGAGGTGAGGTCAATGGACAGTGGCCCAAGTCATAGTAGTAACGGCAAAAGATCGGGAGGACAAATGACGGCGCGTCCGTTGATCACCTCTATCGTAAATCTTCACTGACACTCTCCCGACACGTCTTTCTGACCGATTTTTTGTCTGCGTGTTTTCATCGGCTTTAGAAAACAGAAACAGGAGGTACGTGTCATGTTCTACATCCATAATGTGCCCGGAAGGTTAAGGATCATCAGTGAAGCGGTCAAGAAAAACCCGAGCGCCCCAGATGCAATTCGGATGGGGCTGAGCACTTTGACTGGAATTGGTGTTGTGTATGTCAATCTCACCACCGGCAGCATCCTCATTCACTACAACCCGCAAACAGCCAACGTCAGGGACATTGTCGGCGTTATCGAACGGAAGGGATATTTTGACCGGTCGAAAGCCATTTCAAGCGATGATTATTTCAGGAATGGTTTTTCAAAAATAGGGAAGACGGCCGTTAATACGATGGCTCTAACTTTTATCGGAAACGTAGTGGCTAATACGCCCCTATCTTTCCTGAGGTTTCTTCTCTAAGGAAAGATGAAGTTTATAATCATTGAAATAAGGAGGTGTTGTTTATGGACGATGGCCCTGCTAGTAGTAGCTACAAAAGAATAATAAACGCACGCTTGCTGGAAAGAGTGTGGGCCCGTTCATTGCGCATCACCGCCCTCGATCTTTCTCGAGACTAAGTCAGCTTCTTATAGCCGGTATCCGGGCTCACACTCCTTGCAAGCGACGCAATTTTCGGGGATGCCCTGGATATTGACTTAATGCATAGAAGGCTCATAAGGAGAACAATACATGTTGAAAGTAGTATTTACTGCCGAAAAATACGTTCAGCTTTGTGTCGTACTGGTCTTGCTGTCAATAACCTGTCCGGCTTACGGAGATTCGGACCCGGAACAGACGAAAAACCGGACGCCAGTAAAGAATACAGAACAGCAGCAGGAAACAGACAAAACGGAGCAGCAAGAAGGGTTGCCCACATGGTTTCCCAAGGTGCTGGGATTGCAGTTCAATGGCATATACCAGAATGTGCCGGGTTTTCATAGCCCATACGTAGGAGATCATAGTTTTACGACTGCTAATGGCGAAGGACATAACATTACCCACATTTATGGAGCATATCTTGGATCTCAGCTGGCTCCGAGGTTACAGGCCTATCTTGATATCGAAATGGCCAAGGGATCAGGAGTGAGTAAGGGTTTTGGGCTAGGCGGATACGTCAACGGAGATGTCATCCGAGTTGGGCCGGTAAGCCTGGGAACAGGCCCTTACGTCGCACGTGGATATCTGCGCTATTTCTACCCCTTATCTGGTGAAACCGAACAGATGGAACGGGCAATGGACCAAGTTCCTGGGAACGAGCCCTCATCGCGCTTC
>CAZNTS010000386.1:0-2707 GCA_964576045.1 uncultured Nitrospiraceae bacterium
AACCGGTCCGGAGATTCGAGGCCAGGCGTCAGAATACCTGTTCCGTTCTACCTTGGCGGCATGTCTTTTGGCTCTGTCAGCATTGTGACAATGCTCTCCCGTGTCAGGGCAGCAGCGGCCCTTAATACCTTTTGCTGTACTGGTGAAGGCGGGTACCCGGAAGAACTGATCCCTTATGATAATCACATTATCACGCAGGTGGCAACAGGTCTCTTCGGAGTCAGGGAAGAGACTATCAAGAGAGTCCGCATCGTGGAGTTTAAGTATGCCCAAGGGGCAAAACCAGGGCTCGGCGGGCATCTTCTCGGTGATAAAGTAACACCCCGGGTAGCCCGCATGCGCGAGGCAGTGGCCGGAAGCGCCCTCTTCTCTCCGTTTCCCTTCCACAGCGTCTACTCCGTAGAAGACCATAAAAAACATGTAGACTGGATCAAAGAGACAAACCCGCGCGCACTGGTATCGGTAAAGGTCTCAACACCCACTGATGTGGACATGGTCGTCGTTGGCAGTTACTACGCCGGCGCTCATATCGTCCAGCTTGACGGCAGTTACGGCGGTACAGGTGCAGCGCCCGACATAGCAAAAAAGAACATTGCCATGCCAATCGAATATGCCCTGCCCAAGGTGCACAAATTCCTTCACGAGGAAGGAATCAGGGACAAGATTACGATTATCGCGAGCGGCGGGATACGATCGGCCTATGATGTCGCGAAAGCCATTGCCCTTGGCGCCGACGGGGTCTGTCTCGGCACAGCCGATCTCGTGGCTCTCGAGTGCATTCGCTGCCACCACTGTGAGTCTGGCCGTGGCTGTGCCAGAGGCATCGCCACGACAGACGAAGAACTTACGAAGCTCATGGAGCTCGAATGGGCAACTCAGCGTATCGTCAACATGTATCTGACGTGGCGGCAACAGCTCGTATATCTCATTAAACGGCTCGGCATGAAGAGCGTGACTGACCTTGTCGGACGCTTCGATGTGATTGGTCATCTCGATTACCTTAAGCGAGATGAGATAGAAGGGGAACTGGATCTATGAAACAGAGAAGCATTGCAGAAGCAATAATAATGGCCCGGCGCCACTTCCGTGAGGCAGATAGACTTATAAGGGAGACAGGAATAGAAGCTGAAGAAGGCGGTTGCGGCGTTACCGGTTTCGCCTGCAGTATTCCCGTGAGCGGTCGCCACATCTTCGAGCCCTCTGTGCAGATGCACAACAGGGGAAACGGGAAAGGCGGGGGGCTTGCGGCTGTAGGTCTGAGCCCTGCCAAACTGGGAGTGGACCAGGAGACGCTCGACAACGATTTCCTTCTGCAGATTGCACTTCTTGACGAATCTGCCCTGCCAGAGTTGGAAGCACGTTTTATCCGTCCTCATTTCCGGATTTCCCACGAGGCCTTTGTCGAGACTATCGATGATTACAGGGACATTGCAGGTCTCGATATGAAGCCCCCTGCAGTGAAGCGCTACTTCGTGCGGGCAAAGCCTGAGGTTCTCGCCCAGTTCCAGAAGGAACGCGGACTTGGGATATTGCCTTATGACAAGGCAGAGGAAGAGTTCATCTACCAGAATACTTATCAGTTGAATCTTGCCTTTTACAGTTCGCTGGGCGAGAAAAGGGCGTTTGTTCTGTCCCATGGCAGGAACATGATGATACTGAAGATTGTGGGGTATGCTGAACAGGTGGCACAGTACTACAAACTGGAAAACTTTGATGCCCATATATGGATAGCCCATCAGCGTTACCCCACCAAGGGCCGTGTGTGGCATCCTGGAGGCGCTCACCCCTTCATAGGTCTTAATGAGGCCCTCGTGCATAATGGAGACTTTGCTAATTATTATTCAGTATCCGACTATCTGCGCCAGCGGAACATCTATCCACTTTTCCTGACGGATACGGAAGTATCAGTCCAGGTCTTTGATCTGCTCAATAGGGTATATGGCTATCCACTGGAGTACATCATCGAAGCTCTAGCCCCCACGGGAGAGATGGATTTCGACCATTTATCAGAGGAAAAGCAGCGCATATACAGGCAGATCCAGGCTGCCCACATTCATGGCTCCCCTGACGGTCCCTGGTTTTTTATCATCGCCCGTAACGATGTTCAGAGGAAACAGTTCCAGCTTATAGGTATTACCGATACGGCTATGCTCCGGCCCCAGGTTTTTGCCTTGCAGAAGGGTGATGTCGAGATAGGCCTGATCTGTTCAGAAAAACAGGCTATCGATGCAACACTCGAAAGCCTTGCAAAAGAGGACCCTCGTTTTGGCACAATAGCGGACCACTACTGGAACGCACGCGGGGGAAGTTACACTGATGGCGGCTCCTTTATCTTCACAATAAGAGAGTCCACACCTGGAAAGATGAACCTCACCTGTACCGACAAATTTGGAGGTGCCATCGATGTACCCAGAGACCAGGCACCTCTCGATTTTAGCTCAGCGCTGCCAGCTGTACCGGTCTCCCTCGTGGAGCGCACCAGGAGCGTTCTCGGAGCGTTGTCTGAGAAAAACGTAATGAAGATCTTCACGGATATGGAAACGGACCTTGCTGATTGGGACTATGCACGGCTTTCCGATTTACTCACCCATCTCGTCTCCATTGCAAAAGTGAATGAACAGAGGGGGCCGGCTATCGCCCTTCTCACACTCCTTCTGGATCGACGCTACCCCGAGGGTAACAAGAGGAGACGCTCTGTTCTCCAGAT
>CAZNTS010000387.1:0-8775 GCA_964576045.1 uncultured Nitrospiraceae bacterium
CCGTGTTGGAAGCGGATGAAGAGATCGAGATAGTCAACGCAAGGGGCGAGGTCATCGGACGCGCACCCCGGTCCGAGATCCACGGCAACCCGTTTCTAATCCACAGGGTGGTCCACGTTCTCGTCTTTAGTCCTGAAGGAAAGTTGCTCCTGCAGAAACGCTCACTCAACAAAGATGTAGCGCCGGGGAAATGGGACACTTCTGTGGGGGGGCATGTAGGTATCGGAGAGGAGCCAAACGTGTCGGCGCGCAGAGAGATGGAGGAAGAACTGGGCATTGCCGGACATGAGCTGGCATATCTTTATACATACACCCACACCAATTCTTACGAGACCGAGTTTGTTACCACTTATCGCTGCACGTACGCGGGAGATGTTAGTTTCAACAGGGAAGAGATCGATGAGGTGAGGTTCTGGAGCCTTAGAGAGGTAGAGGAAGCGGTCGGCAGCGGGATCCTGAGCGACAACTTCGAGCAAGAATTCAGAACCTATCTCGCATCCTTTCTCGAGAGTCCGTCGCATTAATTCCATAGTCGTCAGACGGCTCTGGTCCCGGGCCCATGGATATACTTGTGCAATTGGAGGTTCAGCCTCACCTCGAGCTTGTCTTCCAGGATCCATGACGCAAGGTCCCGGGGGTCGAGCATGCCAAACGCGGGGGAGAACAGGATCTTGCATACGCGTTCAAGGGAGTGTTCCCTGAGGAAGCTCCGTGACCATTCGTAGTCGTTCCTGTCGGTCATAACGAACTTCACCTCGTCTTCAGGCTTCAGTAGAAAAAGATTGGACAGCCTTGCCCGGCCTGACATCCCGCTGCCGGGAGTCTTGATGTCGAGGATGATCACCGCCCTCCTGTCGAGGCCCTCTATGTCCTGGCTGCCATTAGTCTCAATAAGCACTCTGTATCCCAGGTCGAGAAGATTTTTTACGAGAAAGCAGATCGCCGGCTGGAGCAGGGGCTCCCCACCGGTTATCTCGACAGTAGCAAGGCCGGCCTCGCGCACCTTATCAAGTATTTCTTCTTCCGTTAACTCGTCACCTTCCTCATAAGCATAGACAGTATCGCAGTACAAACACCTCATATTGCAGCCGGACATCCTTATGAAAGTGCATGGCACCCCTGCAAAGGTCGACTCTCCCTGGATGCTCGTGAAGATCTCGCAGACTTTCATGACCTTATTATCCGGCAACCTTTATCACGATCTTACCTTTTACGCGTCCAGTCTCGCTGTATGCGTGCGCTTCTGCGATCTCATCAAGGCGATAGACCCGGTCTATCAAGACGCGTAGCTTCCCCTCTTTCGCCAGCAGGGCCAGACTGTTCAGGTCTAAAGCATTCGGCTGGACGCTAACGAAGAAGGACTTTTTATTGTAGCCAAATAACCCGCAGAGCGGAACGAGGAAAAAGCTGAGGACGTCAGTCGGTTTGTTCGGCAGGGTCGTGATGTAACAGCCCAAGCGCGTCAGGCTTTTCCGTATGCCCAAAAAGTTTTGCTTCCCGACGGCATCGAAGACAATATCGTATTTGTCGGGGAGTACGGCAAAATCTTCCTTCCTGTAATCGATTACCCTGTCGGCTCCAAGTGACTTCACAAACTCAACGTTGTCGGTGCTGCATACGCCTGTCACCACCGCGCCCCCGGCCCTCGCTATCTGGACAGCAAGGGAACCGACCCCTCCCGAGGCTCCGTTTACCAGGATAACTTCGCCCTGCCTCATTCGGCCCTTGTTGTGAAGCGCCTGATAACCGGTCAGTGCAGCAAGGGGCATTCCGGCAGCCTCTTTGAAGTCCAGGCCTTCAGGGATCAAAGCGATATTTTCTTCTTTCACAACTGCGTATTCTGCATATGCCCCTCTTTGTTTGTAATTGAGCATGCCGAAGATCCTATCGCCTTTCAGGAACTTAGTCACCGAGGGGCCTGAATCGACCACTTCTCCCGCTACGTCGAAACCGAGGCGCATAGGAAATTGCGAACCGGTGAGAAATCTCAAAGAGCCGTTCCTTATTTTCCAGTCAACGGGATTTACGCTTGAATAATGGATTCGGATGAGCATCTGGTCACTGAAGATCGCGGGTCTCTCGACCTCTTCGACTTTCATCACCCCGGGCGGCCCGAATTGTCTGATAATGACCGCTTTCATGATTTGTCAACGCTAAGCATTATTTGGTTCTTGTGTCTATTCTACCGTTCCTCTGACATTTTTCAACATCATTGTGCCTGTCCGAAAGATGTCTAAGGGTCGTGCGATTCGCATCCTACCCCGTCTTTGTCGAAACGTTGTACGGGAATGACAGGCATGAGTGTAATCTGGTAAACTTCATGAATATCATCGAGCGGGAGGGGCGTATGATCAAGATGCTGATGCGGCTTGTATTTCTTGCGATCGTAGTCGGTTTCATCTTTATCGGCTTGGCGATCTACAGCGGCGGAGAAAGGTTCAGGTGGCTTGGCAAGAGGGCGGCAGAACAGGGCGAGAAGGTCGGGGAGAAAGCTGACAAGATAAAACAAGTAAGCGATAAGATCATAAAGGGTATTGGGCAGACGGCAGAAAAGGTGAAGGAGTTTACAGGGAGTAAAGAGAGCAAGAAGGATGAAAAACCTCATTGAGGCTCAGCAGGTAGCAAAGTCTTTTTACCCTCCCGCGGGGGAACTAAAGATACTTAAGGGTGTTGATTTTTCAGTCGCAGCGGGTGAAGTGGTGGGCATTGTCGGAGCATCGGGTGTGGGGAAAAGCACGTTCCTGCACGTGCTTGGCACGCTTGACAAACCTACTTCAGGGCATGTCTTTTATGAGGGGAAAGATGTTTTTGCGATGGACAACGGAGGCCTTGCCTCATTCAGGAACAGGACTATCGGGTTTGTATTCCAGTTCCATCACCTGATGCCGGAGTTTACGGCCCTTGAAAATGTGATGATGCCCGGACTTATAGCCTGTAGCCGGAAGTCGGAGGCCGGAAGTCAGAAGGACCTATATGAAAAAGCAGAACATCTGCTGGATGAGCTTGGCGTGCTACCAAGAAAGGACCACAGGCCCGGTGAGCTCTCCGGTGGCGAGCAGCAGAGGGTTGCAGTGGCGAGGGCGTTGATACTGAACCCAAGGGTAGTTCTTGCAGACGAACCTACCGGAAACCTGGACACCACGACCGGCGAAGAGCTCTTCAGATTGTTGCTCAAACTGAACAACGAAAGGGGTATAACCTTCGTGATCGTCACACACAATGAATCCCTTTCAGGACGCTGCCACAGGGTGCTGAAGATGGTGGATGGAAGGCTCGAAAAAAGCTAAACGATCCCCCCTTATGCCCTCTTATTTTTGAGGGGGTATTTCGCAGCCGAAACAAACGCCATTACTCATCTTGAATTGTCTCTTCGCCTCAGCAGCCACATCAGCGTCGTGGGTGACAATGAGAAACGTTATCCCTTTCTCTTCGTTCATCCTATGGAAGAGCATTATGACTTCTCTTTCCGTCTCCTCATCCAGGTCTCCTGTTGGTTCGTCAGCCAGTATGATCTCGGGGTCATTCACAAAGGCTCGAGCAATGGCCACCCTTCGCTGCTGGCCACCCGAAAGATGCGAGGGATAGGCGTTCATCTTGTCTTCCAACCCGACGATCTTCAGGAGTTCCCTTGAGTATTCCCGAACGTTTTTGCTGTAGTTCCCAAAGGCAGTAGGGAGCATCACGTTTTCGAGGGACGTGAGAGTCGGGATGAGACTTGAGAACTGGAAGATGAAATTTATCTTCTTGTTCCTGAACTCTGAAAGACGGTCGTCGTCCATAGACCACAGATCCGTTTCATTGATAAGTACCTGTCCTGAATCAGGCTTCGTGAGTCCTCCTACCAAACTGAGGAGGGTCGTCTTCCCGCTGCCCGAGTGACCCATGATGGACACCATATCGCCCTTGTTCGCGGAAAAGGAGACATGGTCCACCGCCTTTAGCGACTGCCCATCGATGCTGTAAGTCTTTGTTAGATCCTTTACCTCTATCACTTTTCCTCCATGTTATGCGGCTTTTTTTATTTCTTTCATCAGTGTCTCGGCAGCGCCTTCGTCGAACTTCTTCAGGGCTTCATATTCCTGCATCGCAGCCTTCCTGTTCCCTGTCTTCAGGTATGTCATTCCCAGGTTATATCTTGCAGCTGAATAGGTCGGCCTTAGGGAAATCGCTTTCTTCAACGCCGCCGCTTCGTCGCTGTATTTCTCGAGTTTCCCGTAAGCTACCCCCAAATTGTTATAAGCGGTCGCAAACTTGGGCATGTACCTGATGGTCATCCTTAAGGCATTCACCGCCTCCGCTGGCTGGTTCAGGCGGTCGTAAGCGGTACCCATTTTGAAGTACGCGTAACCCATATCGGGCCTCAGCTTTAAAACCTTCTTGTATGTGGCGACGGCCTCGGTATACTGCGAGTTGCGATCATAGAGGTCGGCGAGATGGTATAATGCATCCACATCGTCAGGGTTCTTCTCCAGTTTCTTTTGGACCTCGCTGAAGACTGACTCGCTGGAATAGGGATTAACAGCCTTCTGGGGAGGTGCTTTCTCGGGCGCAGACTCTTCCTTTGCACAGGAGACCACCCAGAATATCGCCACAAAAAGGATTACCAGTAAATTTCTTGCAGTCCGTCCGGCACTACTTTTCATATGCAGACTCCCCACTCATCTGTCTTTTTCTTCTCTGAAAGAGAAGAGCACATTTCCAAGTGAGAGAAGGACTAAGAGTACTCCCAGCAGTCTCAGCACAGGGACTGTTCCGTAGTGGCAGGGCATGTTGCTGCTGTGGCAGTAGCCGATTGACTCCGGTATCCACAGCACCGAGATGCCGGAAGCAAGCGTCTGGAGCGACAACCATCTGAGGCTTGCCCTTCCTATCGAAAAGAAGATACCTGCAGCTGAAGCCATCACTACAAAACCCATGAACATTTCAGCAATCCCGGTATGACTACATGACATAGGATTATATCCATAGTATTCACACACCGGAACGATAAACCTCGGCACCAGTACCAGCATCAAGCCGATGAAAAAAAATGGTATGCCGAATTTCCAGTTGGTCATTTAAGCAAGGTGAACGCACGGTCGAAATCAACCGGGGTGCCAAACTGCCTCGCGGCCTTTTCTTCCTGAAAGGCGGCAATGCCCCATGACATCGGTGTAACGATCTCCTTGTTGAGTACGTATAATGCCTTTCTGCCGTCGATCCACACGCCTGTATTGTAATCCCGCACATAAATGTTCTTTGTCTTTTCTGCGTACGACTTGATATGGACGAGCATGTCGCCTATATCACAGAATAAGAGGTCCTTTGCGTCTTTTGTGACAACCTCGCTCGCAAACCTGGAGTTCTGGTCTATAATCATGCCGCATTCCGCGCACTTGGCGCCCTGCGGCACGGAATGGGACTGGGAATAAAGGAACCCCGGAAAAACAAAGGCGAGTATCAGAAAGAAAAGGATGATCAGAAAGCGTATCACCTTATCAGTCCAAGCTGAGGTCATTTCTTACTACTCCCCTTTTCTTATCGCTTCGTAAGGTTCCATCCTGCTTGCCATTACAGCAGGCACCAGGGAGGACAGAAGTCCGGTGAGCAGGGAAAAAATGATCGCCCCTGAAACCAGTTCGCCGAGCGTGGCGAGGGGTGGTATGAGATACGGCACCTTCAGGCTGTGCAGGATCAGGTTTTTGAAGGTGACAAGGACAGTGGAGCCGACAATAAGTCCTGCAACACCCCCTGCGACGGATATCATTAACGCCTCTGCGATGATCAGCCTGAAGACATGGCCCTTTTTTGCTCCCATGGACCGCAGCAGGCCCATCTCCCTCTGGCGCTCGTTCACGATCATGTAAAAGGCAAACCCTATCATCAGCAGTGAGAGTATCCACAACACCGCGCTTATTGCGAAGATACCCTTGAGGAGACCGCCTAGTTGTTTCCTCACTGTATTGATTACCTCGTCCGAAGCAATCGCCTTAACACCTTCAATATCATGCTCTATCCTGATGGCTGCCCTGTCCGGGGTGAATCCATCCTGCACCTGAACGAGTACGGCGGATATCTTGTCCCTCTCGACGCTGATCGGCTGCATCGACATCGTTTTTGAATTCTCAGCCATCTTGTAGGCAGCGTCCATTGTCATAAAGACAGAGTGGTCGAAGAACTTCATTCCGGTAGGCTCCATGGTACCCGCGACCTTGAAAGGGGTTCCGAAGAACGGAATGGTGTCTCCGGTGATGACCGGCACTTCCCTGCCGGTGATTACCTCGTTTCCTACCAGGGCCTTTTTCAGATTCTTCGTGAGCCAGGGGCTGATGGTGAAGTCTGTCTCCGGGTCAAAGGCCACAAGGAAGACGTCCACATTATAACAACAGGTGAATGATGAGGGTTTTACAAAGAGCTGGGGCGATGCCCTTTTCACTCCTTCGACCTTTATCACCTTTTCGAGGACCGAGCGGTCCATCAGGAAGTTCGTCGGCTCTCCGGCAAGGAGCGCAGAGCGTGCCTCGGCTGCATATTTTTCGGGAACGATCAGGATATCCGCTCCGAGCCTGTAGGTACCTATTTTCAGGGCGTTCCGCATGCTCAAAATGAAGAGCGTGGCGGCAAAGAGAGTACCGGTGACCACGGCAACGGCAAGAAGGAGGAGAATAGTCCTGACGATCTTCCTCTTCAGATTCTTGACCGCAAATGTTGCGATATTCAATCCCGGGGACATCTCAGTCTTGCGACCTCATTTCGATATATTCTAACACGATCTGATAAAAGTTATTAGCAAAAAAAGGGGGCAAAAAATTACCCCCTTTTTTTGAAGACGGGGGAAAACCCGTCATGGTGTGCTTACTAACCTACTTGCCCTTGCCTGGGTTCCAGTCGATCTCTATACCGCAAAGAAGCGGAGAACCCTTGTCCATCTTCACTTCTATGCCATTAGGCTTATGACACGACGCACATGCGGAAACCTCTTCCACGAGATTGTCGCTCTTTCTGTCGAGGACAAACAATTTGCTATCGTCAGAATATGTCCTTGACGAAAGGAAGGCGTATTTGCCGTCTTTCGTGAAAGCGAAATCGTGCGGTCTCACATTGTCCGGCAGGATGATGCGCTTGACAATCTGATCCTTTGCCGTGTCGATGATAATGACTTGGCTCTTGTGGGTTCCAGGCTTTAGTCCGGGATCAAACTCATTCGGAGCGCTGACCCAGAGATACTTGCCGTCAGGGGTCATCCTCGCCTGGTGGATGAACGTCATCTCAGGGCTCGAGATCTCTTTTATCTTCTTCTTTGTAGTCCAGTCATAAACATACACTACGCCGGTAGGCATGTCGGTGATGTAAGCTTTCTTGTTATTCTTGGTCCACTGGATGCCGCAAATGGCCTTACCGACCGGCATCTTGTCCGCGGTCTTCAACGTATTTGAATCCCATACGTACACGTTGCCATCGGCCATGTCCTCTAAATATACTTTGCCATCCGGCCCGACAATGGCACCGCAGAATTTCTCGCCGACCTTATAAGGTCCTGACTTTTTCCCCGTTGCAAGATCGACCTTATATACATTACCGTTCAGCGTTCCTGCTACAAGGATTTTCTTCCCTTTCTCTGTCACAAGGGCCTGCCCGTGACTGCCGCCACCTTTCTTAATTTCCTCAAAGCTCATGCCCGCGATCTTGCCTTCCATTTCGCCGCCGGCCTCGGTGAGAACGATTCTGTCTTTTTCGACGTCAGTAGGCGCTTTCATCGTTCTCATGTCGATGATCGCCAGATGGCCCCCGTGACCTGCGATATACGCGACAGCGTTAAAGGTGGGGGGGGTTGCAGCTGTAACCACCTTTGCTTCTACTGCAGGCGATTTTTCAGCTGCTGCTCCGGCAGGCTCCTCACCCGCGGCTTTCACCGAACCACTTCCCATAAACACCGTATAACACAACGCGGCAAATACCAAGAACAGTGCAATAGCGAACTTTTTCTTCATACATTCTCCCCTTTTCTTTAATGTCTTGTGAATCTGACTACTTCCCATGCCTAGAAGCGAAATAATTCGATCACCTCCCCTTTGTCACTTTTTGTAATGCCAGAGTTACTTCTTGTAGCCCGACATGACACTCGGTTATGTTTTAAAATAAAGCGTAACGGGGGTTTTGTCAACTTCAAATTCTAAATTTAGAATATCTGCGCTGTCGAGGATTAGAACAACACCAGACCGGGTGGAGGAGTTGTTCAGGCCTCAACCTTCGCCTTTATGATCGCGACACTTTCCACTGGAATTACAACCCACCCTGACTGTGTTTCTATAAACACGTCTTCCTCTCCTATCTCGACAAGCCTACCCGTATAAGTTATGTCGTTCGCAATGACCTCCACATATTTTCCAATGAGATCTCGTACGCTATCTCCCATTTTTGCCTTCCAAGTTATGCACTAACTCAGCACCTATCAGGAATATAGACGCGGAATAGAACACCCATAGCAAGAATATCACAAAAGCGGAAAGAGGGCCATAGATGGTGCCGAACTTAAAGACATGCAGCACGTAGAGTGTAAACAGGTGTTTAGCCACTTCAAGTAATATTGTGGTAAATAAAGCACCTGACAAGGCGTCTGCCACCCTGACTTTTTTTTTGGGAAGGAGCTTGTAAAGTATGGCAACTGTTATGAACATGATGAAGAAGGGGACCACGAACCGTATAAAGAAACCGGAGATTCTCCCTATCTTAAGCCCGGGGAAGAATTCCTGCATTGGTATGAGCATTGATACCATGGAGGTCGCGGCAAATGAT
>CAZNTS010000388.1:0-5079 GCA_964576045.1 uncultured Nitrospiraceae bacterium
GACAAGTTCAAGGCCTTCGGCCTCACGCCGGTGGCTTCATTCCGAGTTGCAGCCCCCCGTATCGACGAGTGCTATGCGAATCTCGAATGCAGGGTTATAGACTTCAGGATGGTCGATAAATACAACTTCTTCATACTCGAGGTGCTTAAGGCATGGATCGACCTGTCAAGGAAGGTCCAGCGGACCATCCACCATCTCGGCAGGGGTTCCTTCATGGTAGCTGGCAGGACGATCAAGCTGTTATCCAGGATGAAATAGAGCTTGCTGTTATAAGAATAGTGAGCATGCTGTTCTTTGTTTAAGTAAGAAGGCCTGTGATATACTTATTCTGAAAAAGGAAGGATTTAACAAATGAATAAGTCTCTCCTGATGTTTTTTTCTTTTTTGTTGTGCTCTATTCTTTCAATGACCTCATTCTCATTGGCTGAGCAACCATCTCAGAACAATACAAAGAATTTTACCGGAACTTATATCATGGATCTGGGCAATGAGGCCGGCGGCAAGCTAATGGTCATTCATACGCCTGACAATAAACTGAGATTTGGGCTCGAATGTAACCGCGGCGCTCCGTCTTACAACTCAGGAGAAGCGTCCGGGACCATTTCAGTCAAGGACGCCACTGCAACATTTAGCACGACAGAATTCGGCGGCGAGTGCAGGATCACTTTTGAGTTTCAAAGGGACAGAGTCGTTATTTCTCAGACCGGTTCGGATGCCGATTGCGGGTTTGGCTTCGGTGTCCATTGTGACGGGAAATATCTGTTGAAGAGCCGAAAGCGACCTGAGCTGTCCGATGGCGAGTAGACATAAAGGGGTTGAAAATTGAAAAGACTGGCTTATTTTCATACAGATAGCATTTCTTGTGTTGCTGGTATGACTGGGATTCTTGATTTTCCGAGAGCGTACTAATGTTTTAGTCATCCAAAAACCGACATCTCCAATATCTCACCAAGTGCGTTGATTAACAGATACAATATGGCTTTTCAGCCATTCCTCAAGGGCGAGACTCTGAATGAATGGAACGCTTCCGGCATCCTACTTGATGAAGGTGCCGTTCTGATATTCCTCAAATGCGACCTTCAGTTCTTCCTCTGTATTCATAACGATCGGACCGTACCAGGCTATTGGCTCACCAATCGGTTTGCCTGATATGAGTAGGAAACGCACAGGTTCGCTTTGAGTCATAACAGTGACCTGATCGTCAGCTCCGAAAAGCACTGCCATGCCGTTGTGGATGTATGAATCGCGTTCCATGTCGAAATAGTTTTCCCCCGCCACATCGTACGAAAAGGGGTTCTTTTCGTTGCAGAAGATCCCCTTGCCGCCAATTACGTAGGCGAAGACGGTGTGGCCTCGCTGGGTCTTGTGGATGAACTCAGAGCTGGCTGGGAGGGTGATGTCCAGATATTTGGGATCGATGACGATATCCCTGACAGGGCCTTGTCTGCCCTCCACGATTCCGCAGATAACCTTGATCTTCGCGCCGTTATTTGTCACGACCTCCGGCACCTGCGAACTTTTGATGTCACGGTACCGGGGATTCATCATCTTATGCGATTTCGGGAGGTTGGCCCAAAGCTGAAAACCTTCTATTACACCGTCGTCGTCTCCGCGGGGCATTTCCTGATGGATGATGCCGCTTCCGGCAGTCATCCACTGCATGTCACCTGACGAGATGACACCTTTGTTTTCCATGCTGTCGGCGTGCTCGACGTAACCACTAAGCACGTACGTAATCGTTTCGATCCCCCGATGTGGGTGCCACGGGAACCCTTTGATGTATTGATATGGATTAGTGTTGCGAAAATCGTCTAGCAGCAGGAAAGGGTCGAAGAGCGGAATTTCGCTGTTTCCAAAGACCCGCCTGAGATGGACCCCAGCCCCTTCCAGTGTCGGCTTGCTCTTGAATACTTTTCTGATCTTTCGGTTTCCAGACATGGGCATTCCTCCTACTCCCATGATATCATCATAAGGGCTTTGCGCAAGAGATCGTATAATTATAAGCCGAGATCCATGCCTGAAATATCATTTCATCATCGCGCAATCTTTAGAGTTTAGGGAGACATCTTTATAGCACAAGCTTTGGCGGGTTGCAGTGGATGCGTATAAGTATGAAAATAAATGGTAGGGACGCATACTGTAGCGGCCAGACGCAATGTTACGAGGAGGAGCTTATGGAGTCCAATCGAAACCTAATCAGGATATTCGAGTATGCATTAAACCAGGAAGAAACAGGAAAGAGTTTCTTTCAAACTTCCCTCCAGCGAATGGGAATTGGAGACGCCGTTAGTGCTTTTACCCGATTGATTCAGGAAGAGGAACATCATATTCTCTTCATCAAAGAGATACTGAACGGGCTGAAGCGGGGAAGACTGGATCAACTGCAAATAGAAATGGAATATGACCTTGAACCGACCAACTATTTTGATGAGCGGGTCAGGTCTGAGTTCCTTGAGAAACGTTTGTACGAATCAATGGTGCCTGATATTACAGTTTTCAGTGTGGCTTGGCTGATTGAGAAGGACTTGAGTGAATTCTATGAGAGGATGGCCACACAGGCCGAAGGGAAGGCCAGGGAAGCACTCCTTATGCTAGCTAGTTGGGAAAAAGGCCACGAGCGGTTTTTTCGAGAATATCGTGATAAATTAACTGAAATCTATTCCAAAATGCCGTGGGCCGGATAGAATTCTATAGGAAAGTCTTTGACATCTTCTACAGTCAAATTCAAACGGTTGAGATTTGTTGTTTCCAGTATTACTTCCTCTGAGAGCCGATAGTCAAGGCATTTCGGCCGGACCGTTGTTTTCCGAAAGAACATTGCTATGGACGATCAGATATGGCAATGCGTGGAGGAAGAGTAGACCCCAATGCAATTTCAGGCCAGCACTGTCCAAAGTCCTTAGTCGATATGTACAAGGGTATGGGCGCCGCTGGAAAAACTGCCTGAGATTCTGGAAAAGGTGCTCTTGACGATGGGGGGGAGCGCTGGTATAGTCTATTTTTAGAGGATGTCCTATGCAGGCATATGAATTAATGACGAAATCAATCGAGTCGATCAGGCCAGATGCTACCGTGCAGGAGGTCATGAAGCTCCTTGCCCGCAAGATGATCAGATCTGTTCTTGTAGAGCCGAAGGGACCCAAGGACGGATTCGGCGTCATTGCAGTGCGAGATATCGTGAACAAGGTACTCGCGCAGAAACTGGACCCGAAAAAAATTAAAGCTGGTGCAGTGGCGACAAAGCCGGTGATTTGTGTCAAAAAGGATATGGATACGGACCAGATTCTCGGTCTAATGAAAAATTACAATATCGCCCGGGTGTTTGTGACGGACGGGGAGTCGATTGTAGGTGTCGTCGCTTACTTCGATTTCATTCGTGCCGCTGTGACGAAGTGACGCGGTGCCGCGATTTTTTTCTCCCGGCAGCGCGCTGAACACGTTTACTCGCCTTTTCCGAGGGCAGCAACTCACTTTCGTGGGAAGGCATCCAATCGAGGATTATCACTTGGCCTTTGTTATGTCTAAGGTGCTTGGCTGGCGCTTCTTGCGGAGAAGCCTCAGGTTTTCCAGGTTTTCTGATCTCCTTTACGATCTCTTTAACGAAGACCTCCGCTATGCTGCTTATAACAAATCCGCCTATAACGTTCCACATACCCTGAGTACTCCTATGCTGAACTTCCAATCGCCCTTGTTATCATCAATTATAGCAGACGGGAAGCTACATTGGTTGCGATTATAATAACCATGACTCAGTGCGCGAACGTCACAGGATGATCTTCCCGAGTGCAATATCACGTCTATCTGAGAACGCAGACCTGAGTAATCCTGCCAAGGATGGTGAATTCTGTTTGTAACAGAAGCCTGTTCATAATTTCTTCATTAGCGAGTAGTAGCATAAAAAATGAGATTGGGTTTTGCATTAATTGTTTTGCCAGAATTGGCAGCATTTGCTACCCCTTTAAGTATGTTGGGAGGAGAGGCAAGAGTATGTCTATACGGCACGATGACATCGAGGCAAGAAGCGATACACTGCGATCAGATGCTTTTCTTTCGGACACTTTTGAAACAGCCACCTTTGCGCTCGGATGATTTTGGGGGCCGGATTCCCAGTTTGGGAGTCTGCCAGGGGTTATCCGGACCCGGGTGGGATACGCCGGAGGTACTTTAAAGAGTCCGACTTATCATAATCTTGGAGATCACTCCGAAGCGGTTCAAATTGATTTTGATCCCAGTCTTATTTCGTACAGGGAATTGCTAAACATGTTCTGGAAGGGCCATGATCCGACAAGCAACTCAAGGTTCTTGCAGTACAGGGCCGCCATATTTTATCACAACGATGAACAGATGAAGCTGGCAATAGAAACAAGGGATCTCCTTGCTTCTGAAACGAAAGGAAGAATTGCCACTGCGATAGAACCATATTCGGGGTTCTATATTGCCGAGGATTATCACCAGAAGCACAGCCTAAGGTCATATCCAGGAATAATGATGGAGATCAGGGCACTTTATCCCGACGTAAAGAGCCTGATCACTTCAACGGCAGTCACACGCATCAACGGGTACCTAGGTGGCTATGGTTCGTGCTATTCTCTCGGAAAGGAGATAGAGGGTTTCGGGCTTTCACTCAGGACAAGAGAACGCCTGACTGCGGTGGTCTGCAGCCGCAAGGCGAGAATTGCATGCCCGGTTCTCTAAGGATATTAATGACCATTATAACAAGGGGAGAATTTACAAGGTGGTTTTGACTGTTTGGACAAAAAGGCTTCTTTTAATAATTGGTGCAGTGGTTGCCTTTTCCTCATGCACAAAAACTGCATCCATATCGCCGGTCAACGCGACGTCAGAAGGTGTCGCTATAAAGGGATATGATCCTGTTGCTTACTTTACCGAGAAAGGGCCATTAAAGGGGAAGCTTGAATTTGGATACGTCTGGCATGGAGCTCGATGGCAGTTTGTGAGCGCTGCTCACCGGCAAGACTTCATCCAAGATCCTGAGAAATATGCGCCTAGGTATGGAGGCTACTGTGCTTATGCGGTGAGTCGAGGCAGTATTGCTGACATTGACCCCGAGGCATGGAC
>CAZNTS010000389.1:0-3543 GCA_964576045.1 uncultured Nitrospiraceae bacterium
AGTCTGAGATAAAGGCACAGTTTGACCGTCTCGATGAAGTCGGAATCCGGCCCTCACATGTGGATGGTCACCACCACTTGCATATGCACCCTGTGGTTTTCGGTGCGGTTTGTCGAGAGGCATCAAAGCGAGGAATAGACTGGATCCGGATCCCTCGAGAGCCCCTATCCGCTGTCTTTCGTCTCTCGTCGCCCTGGCGTGGCGCCATGCCTTATCTGGAATGGGCGGTCTTCGGTTTACTACGTGTCCGAAATCGACTCGAGGCCGGACAATATGAAATGCAAAGCGCATGTCGCGTGTATGGTCTTTCCTTTACCGAACACTTGAACACAGGGCGCCTCCTTTATACCTTAGGAATAATCAAAGAGAGGACCAATGAGATTTTTTCGCATCCCGACACTGCCACGGAATGCGGAAGACAGGAGGTTGACGCGCTTATCTCTTCTGAAGTGCGTCAGCGGTTGAATGCTCTCGGCATGACATTGGTTGGTTATAGGGAACTTTCCGCACGTCCATGCAAGTGAACCTTGCATGAAAGGACAATAATGCTTCAGCGAAACGAGTCGTTTTTGCAGTCTTTTGCGTGTTTGTGGAGGTGCCCTTACCTTGACAAGCCCGGATGGGTTTGTTACTTTTAGGAGGGCGGAAACTTGGCAGGGAGGTGATAACATCAGATACTTAAGATTGCTTTTCAGGTCAAAGCAGGAAGACGGTCAGGTGGGGCTGAAGGAAAAGTCGCGTCCTGAAGTGGAACTAACACTGCTTGTGGACAGCGTGACAGAAGCCATAAAGAAGACGCACTCATATTATATAGGGCAGCAGCACAAAGACGGTTACTGGTGGTATGAACTGGAATCAAATGTCACCATAACTGCGGAATACCTTATGCTCTTGCATTTCCTCGGCCTCAAGGACGAGGAAAGGGACAGGAAGATCGCCCAGTATATCCTGAGGATGCAAAGACTCGATGGAACCTGGGCACTGTATTGGGGTGGTAAGGGGGATTTGAGCACTACAGTTGAGGCTTATTTTGCACTGAAGCTTGCAGGATTGTCTTCGGACGATCTCCCCCTGCGAAAAGCGAGAAAGTTCATCCTTGAAAAAGGTGGGCTCGAAGCAGCAAGGGTTTTTACGAAGATCTACCTTGCACTTTTCGGAGAATTTGACTGGAAGGCCATTCCTTCGATCCCCGTGGAGATAAACCTTCTACCTCGGTGGTTTCCCATGAACGTATATAGCTTTTCGAGCTGGGCTAGGTCAAGCATAGTACCCCTTTCTATCATCCTTGGACTCAGACCGGTGAGGCGTTTACCTGAGAGCGCAAGGGTAAGGGAACTTTACAAAGAGCCGCACAAAGTCCCTCCTATCACCACCATGAAGCTCTCTCCCTTCTCATGGAAAAGGGTATTCATTGCTATTGATGGGCTGATAAAGACTATGGAGCAGTTTCCGCTGAGGCCTCTGAGAGAGAGGGCATTGAAAAGCACCGAGGCATGGATACTGGAGCACCAGGAGCTTGATGGAGATTGGGGGGGAATACAGCCCCCTATGGTTAATTCCATCCTAGCCCTCGCGGCTCTGGGCCACAATCTTTCTTCCGGGCCTATGAAAAAAGGGCTTGAAGCGCTCGAAAGATTTACAATCGAAAGGAAGGAAGAAATCAATCTTCAATCGTGCATCTCCCCTGTATGGGATACAGCGCTCACCTCACTTGCGTTGTTTCACTCGGGCATGAAAAGAGACCACCCTGTCCTAATAAATTCCTCAAGGTGGTTGGCATCCAAGCAGATTTTTCAGAAGGGCGACTGGTGTGTCAAGCGGCCTCACCTCGAACCTGGGGGATGGGCCTTCGAATTCGAAAACAACTGGTATCCCGATGTGGATGACACAGCAGTGGTCCTGATGTTCCTTTACCGTTATGCTGACAAGGGGTACATACGTGCAGAGAACCTTGAAAAAGGCCTGAACTGGATATTCGGCATGCAGGGAAAGGATGGGGGATGGGGGGCATTTGATGTGGACAATGACATTGAGATGCTTAACCAGCTGCCCTTTGGGGACCTGGAAGCAATGATAGATCCCAGCACCGCTGACCTCACAGGAAGGGTCCTTGAACTGCTCGGCACTATCGGTTACGAATGGTCTGGCGGTAAAGTAAAAAAAGCGCTACGTTTCCTCAGGAAGAAACAGGAAGATGACGGTTCGTGGTGGGGCAGATGGGGCGTGAATTATATCTACGGCACAAGCTCTGTGCTGGTTGGGCTTGGGACCTTGGGCGAAGATATGTCTGCGCCATATATAGAAAAATCGGTGAGATGGCTGAAGAGCATCCAGAATGCTGATGGCGGATGGGGCGAGTGCTGTGAATCATACGATGATCCAGCCCTGAAGTGCAGCGGACGGAGCACCCCTTCGCAAACTGCGTGGGCTTTGCTCGCGCTCATCGCAGCAGGGGAATGGGCATGTGAAGAAGCTATAAAGGGAGTTGCCTATCTCATCGAAAGACAGCAGGCCGACGGGACCTGGATCGAACCTGAATTCACAGGCACAGGATTCCCCAAGTATTTTCTCATTAACTACCATAATTACAGGAATTGCTTTCCGCTGATGGCCCTTGGTAAATTCCTTGCGAAGGTAACTGCAAGAGGGAAAGACCTTTGAAGGCTCTGGTAACAGGCGCTACAGGGTTCGTCGGTTTCCACGTGGCAAGAGTTCTACAGGATAGAGGGGTCCATGTAATTGCATTGGTGAGAGAGGGTACCGACTCGTCTTTTCTCGATGCCCTTGGTATTGAAACAACAAAGGGGGACGTTAGAGATTTTGTTTCCATATGCAGAGCGCTTGAAGGCTGCCAGCACTTATATCACCTTGCTGCCGACTACCGACTCTGGGTACCCGATCCTAAAACCATGTACGAGATCAATGTTCAGGGAACGAAAAATGTTATGGCCGCCGCATTGAGGCTCGGTACGGAAAAGGTGGTATATACGAGTACAGTAGGTGTGCTCTCCTCATGCCGCGAGGGAACGCCTTCCAACGAAGATGCGCCTGCTGACATCAAGGACATGGTCGGTCATTATAAAAGGTCGAAATTCCTTGCCGAGAAGGAGGTGTTCGGCTTTATCAAAAAAGGTCTGCGGGCGGTGATAGTCTGTCCCTCTACACCGATAGGGCCAATGGACAGGAAACCTACGCCTACTGGAAAGATAATCGTGGATTTCCTCAATGGAAAAATCCCAGCATATCTCGATACAGGACTTAATTTCGTGGATGTTGAAGACGTTGCAGTGGGACATTGGCTTGCGTCTCAACGTGGAGCGATAGGTCAAAGGTACATACTGGGCAACAAGAATCTCACTCTCAGGGAGTTTTTTGAATATCTCGGCAGGATTACAGGACGGAAACCCCCGAAGGTGCGGCTTCCCTATTTTCCTATATTACTGGCGGCATGCGCTGATGAAACGGTCTCACGATTGACTTTACGGCATCCCAGGATTCCCTTGACTGGAGTGAGGATGGCACGAAAGTATATGTACTTTGACT
>CAZNTS010000390.1:0-4149 GCA_964576045.1 uncultured Nitrospiraceae bacterium
TGCATGATGCATGTGCCACCATTTAATCGGGATGGGGGTGACAAAGGGCACCCAATGCGCAGAACCCTGCTTGTTACTCCTCTCGTGCGTGTGGTATCTTTAATAAATGCCCGGGAAGATTGTCTCCCTTAATATCAGCGACAGGAAGGGTGTGAGGAAGCAGCCTGTTAACGAGGTCTTTCTGAAGACTGAATACGGGATCGAAGGAGATGCGCATGCTTCTTATGATTGGCACAGGCAGGTGAGCCTGCTCGCCGTTGAGAGCATTGCGAAAATGCGACATATGGGACTGGATGTCAAGCCCGGAGACTTTGCCGAGAACATCACGACCAAGGGCATAGACCTCCTTTCGCTGCCTGTCGGAACGCATTTGATTATCGGGGGCGCTGTCGAAGCGGAGGTGAGCCAGATTGGTAAAGAATGTCATACCCGCTGCGCAATCTTTTACCAGGCGGGGGACTGTGTGATGCCAAAGGAAGGCATATTCGTGAGGGTCTTGAGCGGTGGCTGGGTGAAGGTCGGCGACGAGATAGAAGTTTCATCGTGATCACGCTAGCGGTTTTGACGCTCAGCGACAGGGGTGCAAGGGGAGAAAGGAAGGACCTGAGCGGTCATGCTATCAAGGAGATGCTAGGGCGTATCGGTGCAGTGGTGGTGCATTACGAGGTGCTGCCCGACGAGAAAGAGATGATAAAGGCGAAGCTGGTCGAGTTCTCCCGGGATGTGGATGTTATACTCACGACAGGAGGTACAGGCCTTAGTCCGAGGGACGTTACGCCGGATGCGACTATGGAGATAATCGACAGAGAGGTCCCGGGAATTGCAGAGGCGATGAGGGCGGATGGGATGAAGAAGACATCTAGGGCAATGCTTTCCAGGGCCGTTTCAGGTGTGAAGGGACGGACCTTGATCGTAAACCTTCCGGGAAGCCCCAAAGCGGTTGAGGAAAGCCTCGGCGTTGTGCTTGACATCATCATCCACGCAGTCGAAAAGATAAAGGGCGAGCCATCGGAATGCGGAAGGACATAGGCGATAGGATATGAAGGACGTATCGTTCCCCCTTGCGTTTCTGGCTGGTGTGTTGTCATTCCTTTCTCCCTGCGTGTTGCCCCTTCTGCCTTCTTATGTTTCCTTTATAACAGGGATATCCTTCGAAGATCTTACTGCGGGTGTTGACCGCAAAAGGATACGGCATCTGACGATAACCAATTCCCTCTGTTTCATTCTCGGTTTCTCGGCCGTATTCATGGCACTCGGAGCGTCGTCCTCGGCCATCGGCAAGGTGCTTTTCGAATACCAAGAATGGATAAGGATGATCGGAGGTTTTCTCATTATCATCTTCGGACTGTTCGTGGCCGGCTTTCTCAAACTTGACTTCCTAATGCGGGACAAGAAGCTCCATTTGAGCGGAAAGCCCATGGGCTATATAGGGACTGCCCTTGTCGGGATGACCTTTGCAGCAGGGTGGACGCCGTGCATCGGTCCGATCCTGGGGACGATCCTTCTGTATGCGAGCACACAGGGGTCCGCCCTGTACGGGATAAAACTGCTTGCGGTTTACTCCCTTGGTCTTGCGCTGCCATTCTTTGTCGCCTCACTCGGAATAAACACTTTTTTGAGCTACTCCAAGAAACTTATAAAATATATGCGTGTGGTCATGGTCGGAAGCGGTCTTCTGCTGATACTTTTCGGTGTCATGCTTCTTACGAACAGGGTCAGAGAACTCGCAAGCCTTATGCCGGATTTCGGGCTTAAGTTCTGACACTTCCTGTGCCTATCTGGCTTGACAATGGAGAGGACCTTTGAGTAGGATTCACACAAGACGACGAACGACGGGAGGCGGAATGAAAGAAATCGTGTCAAGGAAAGCTGCGGCGGTGATTAAGATCTACGTCATCTGTGCTGTGCTCCTCCTTCTGGCCGCCTGCGGTGGAAAGAAAGAAGTTAAGCAAGTGAGCCAGGAATCAAAAATAGCGCAGGAAGCATTCTCCGTCACTGAAGCGTTGAGGTCAGCATACATAAATAAGGAATTCGCCACTATGGCGAACAGTAGTACAAAGGAAGGGTACAAGGAGGTAATTGATTCAATCAAGTATTTCGATTCAGTAGAACTTGACTTCACACCGCGATGGGTTGAGATAGACAAGGCAAAGGTCTACGTGAACGTTGCCTGGAAAGGGGCTTGGGTTCTGGGCAAGGATACGGTTAGAGAGCGCGGTATGGCGGTGTTCCTCATGGAGGGGACGCCTCTGAAACTGAGCAAGATCTTGAGAGGGAATCCTTTTACGTATCCGGAGCATTAGAAGTGGTTCACAGGAACAGCACCATCCGTCCCACGGATAGAATCCGGGGGGCGAATGGTAAGCCATGCTTTGCACGTTATAGTTTCTAATGGCACGAACTACAGGAGCCGCTCTTGCAGGAGTTGCACCCTGATGATGAAGACCCGGGGTTCTGAACCCCGCTCATGCCGAACGTTGAAAACTTCTTTCTGACGTCTTTTGAACTGCATTCAGGACAATTTACGCTCTGATTTCCGAAAATCAGCTTTTCAAAATCCTTACCGCAAGCGTTACATTTATATTCGAAGATTGGCATTTTATCTCCCGGGGACTTTCTCCCAGTCTTTGAGAAACTTCTCTATCCCGATGTCGGTCAGGGGATGCTTGATGAGCTGTGTAATCACGGAATATGGAATGGTGGCAATGTGAGCGCCGATCTTTGCGGCATTGATTACATGAAGAGGGTTCCTGATACTCGCCACTATGATCTCGGTGCCAAACATGTAATTCTCAAAGATTTGGATCATGTCCTCCACGAGGTCTAGGCCGGTGTGGCTTATGTCGTCCAGCCTGCCGACAAAAGGGCTAACGTAGGTCGCTCCCGCCTTTGCTGCCAGAAGGGCCTGCCCTGATGAAAAAATCAATGTCACGTTGGTCTTTATGCCCATTCCGGAAAGCTTTTTCACAGCCTTGAGCCCGTCCTCTGTCATCGGTATCTTCACAACAATGTTCCCATGTATCTTCGAGAGAGTTTGTGCTTCCCTAACCATCTCTTCTGTCGTGGTGCTGACCGCCTCTGCGCTGACAGGACCGTCAACGATACTGCATATTTCCCTCAGGAGTTCCACAGGATCCCGGTTCTCCTTTGATACCAGCGAAGGATTCGTTGTAACGCCGTCAATGACGCCTACGTCCCACGCCTTTCTGATTTCACCGACGTTGGCGGTGTCGATAAAAAATTTCATCAAGCCTCCCCGAGAAACTAGTTGAAAGATGGATTGAGAATCCCGTAATTAATAATTATAACAAGTATCCGACATGCAAAACCATATTCTATTCTCCGATTGTCTCTTTCTCGCAATCTCATGTGACTTCATCGCATATCGCTTCCTCCAGGAGCTCGATAAGATGAAAGACAGGCCTATCCTTTATGCCGGCACTCAGCTGGAGCATGCAGCCTGCACATGATGTGATTACAGCGTCGGCCCCCGTCCTTACATAGGTGTCAGCCCTTCTATGAAGAAGGTTTTGCGAGATGCTCCGGTGGTGAAGACTGAAGAGTCCGCCGAAACCGCAGCACCCTTCGCTTTCTGCATCGCGCAGTTCAAGACCTATCATTCTTATCAATTCCCTGGGTTCTTTTCTGATGCCAAGGGAATAGTTGAGGTGGCACGGGTCATGATATGTCGCACTCCTGATATGGCGGATAGGCAAGAGCCGATTGGACTCTAATCTGTTCAGAAGAAAACTCGGAACATCCATGACATTGCTAAGAGTCTGGCCAGTGAGCCTTGGGTAGTGCGCCTTTATCGAAAGGACGCAGGTTGGGCAGAGGCTTAGGATTGCCTCCGCGTTCAGCTTGCCGAAGACGTCCTGGTTTTTTCTTGCGAGCTCGGCTGCATCATCCTCGAAACCGAAGCTTCTAAAAGGGGCCCCGCAACAGACTTCGCCCTTTGGAAGTACGACTTCGTATCCAAGGTGCAAGAGGACATTGATCAGGGATATGCCAAGATGGGGGAAAAGATAATTTGTGCTACAACCGGTGAAGAGCGCGATACGACCGATCTTCTTTTCCGGCTTGTAGACCTGCTGGTCGTTCCTGAGGGTGCCCTGAGGGATGGTCATCTGAAATGGCATCGTGCCTTTG
>CAZNTS010000391.1:0-5618 GCA_964576045.1 uncultured Nitrospiraceae bacterium
AAAAGCATATTCCCAAGGCCCTTGACGCGGCACGCGGAAATCTCTCAAAGGCAAGCCAGTTGCTCGGCATTGACAGAAAGACCCTTTATCTTAAACTGAAGAAATACGGGATCGACTCCGGAAGAAAAGCACCACCCTCAAACTGGGAATAGCGAGGACACGACCCAGGGGACGGCCTGAAATGTTCCTTGGTCGAAAATTGTATTTACTGTTCAAAGTTGCCTCTAATCCGATGTCTGTGCCTTTACGATTGCCTCCTTAACAAATCGGGATGCGCCTTCCGCAAGTAAAGCAATACAAGTACGGTAACTAATGCCTCAACAACGCTAAAAAGCATAACATGCTCGATCATAATTGCAGGAACTGTAAGTTGAAGCGGGAAGGGGCAATAGAGGGGTCTTCCGTCCCGCCCGACATGGAGCATAGGCTGGATACCAAGCTCGAAAGCAGTGAGGAGGGCGGCAAGGTTTATACCTCCATACGAACCGATTGCGGCACCAATGAGAAACCTTCTGCCCGGGATACCAGTTGCCACTCGTTGTGGCCGTGCAATAAGCGTGAAGATTACATATCCGACAAGAATTTCCGCAAATGCCATGTTGAAGCAATTTGCACCTAGAGTGGTTATTCCCCCGTCTCCAAAGACAAGAGCCTGAATGACAAGCGCTATGGAGACAGCAATCACGGCAGCCCATGGGCCGATAAGGATGGCGATTAATGTGGCACCAGTCGCATGTCCTGTTGTTCCACCCGGAATCGGCACGTTGAACATCATTATCACAAAACTGAAGGCTGCGGAAAGTGCAAGAAGCGGGATTTGCGTAGCCTTCAAGGTCCTACTGATCTGCTTTGAAGCATAAAACCATATAGGCGTTATGGCCGCCCATAGACTTCCGTATGTTATTGGTCCCAAATAGCCGTCAGGTATGTGCATCTAACTCCTCCATGTGTAATATTAATCCATCCTCTTCAAATGAAATGCAATTGGAATTTGAACCCATTCATCAATTGGAGTATCTCCGCGACGCGCCGGAATGAAGCGCCAGTCTTTGACGGCAGCGGCCGCCGCCCTGTCCAGCATCTCATAGCCGGAAGAATGTGCAATTTCAACGCTGCGCGCATTCCCATCCCGGCTCACAAGTACCTTCAACATCACCGTTCCCTCCATCCGCATTTGTTTGGCAAGTTGAGGATATACAGGTTTCGGATTATTTAAATAGGCGGCACCAAATTGGGGAGGGGTACTGGACAGTGTCCCTTGCTGGGATGAACCGTCGGCATCATTTCGCACATCGGAAGGAACGGTAGCGAAGCTGTCCCTGGCCCCCGGTGCACTTGTTTCAGGCTCTGGACGGGCAGCGCTGGCCGGTTCAGGCTGCTGGTCCGTGGGTGCAACATTAGGCTGTTCCTTGCTGGGTGACGGTATCACCTGTTGTGGTGCCGGGATGGGCGGCTGTGGTTTCGATGGCTGCAACGGAATACGTTCCGCCTCTCCTTGTATAGAACTCTGTTTGCTTGGCAATTCAATCAATTGCGCGTCTATGGAGTTTAGTATTTCGTGCTGCCCAGCCATGTGTCCTATTAGTAATCCGAGTACCCACAGCAGAACGGTCCATATCAGCAGAGCTGCAAACATCACCCACGGCAAGCGCTGCCGAGGATTGTCTATATGGGCAAATAGAGACATGGTAATGTTCTACTCACTATATTTGACCGCTATTAAAAAGTGTTCCACTCCTGCGCTACGGGCCTTGAGCATGGCTTGCACCACCACGCCCTCAGGGGCAGCACTATCTGCAGCTATAATGATCTGGTCATTCGAACCCTTTAACATTAGCTTTAATGTCCTAGCCACGGTATCGAGAGTCACAGGATAACTGTCCAATAGGATTGTGCTATCCTTGGTAACTGTCAAGGTAATAGGACTTCTGGCCTTCATTGGTGCAGCTTTGCCTTGTGGCAGATTGATAGGTAAGGAATGGAGATTTTGCAGTGAGAGTGACGCAAGCATAAAGGTTGCCAGTAGAAAGAACATTACATCGATCATGGGTATGATCTCTATGCGTCCTCTGCGGAAACGCCGTGACCTGCGCAGTTTCATGACGGATTCCCATTCTTTGCCTGATCTATGCGGATGTGATCCACAAGACGCGTCCCAAGACGTTCCATTTCGTCCATGGTTCTTGATTGTAAATGTGCAAAGAAGTTAAAGGCGAATAAAGCGATCAAAGCGATAATAAGACCCAGCGTTGTCGCAATCAGAGCCTGGGCCACTCCTCCAGTGATTCCTACGGGATTCACCAGCCCGCTGCCTCCGATCAGCTTGAACGACTCCATCATCCCCACGATTGTGCCTACCAGCCCCAGGAGCGGAGCCGCAGTTACAATAGTTTCCAGCACCCACAGCCCCCCGCCCAGCGCCTTCTCGATCAATTGCGCCTCGTCCGCAGCCCGGGACTCCACCCACCATGCAGGGTTTGTCCGGTTGTCCAGAATTACTTGGAAGAAACGTCCGAAGTAGTTTCCCGGAGGGAGAGAACCCATCTGTGCATCCAGTTCGGCCCATGCAAAACCATAGTTCTCCACCAGTGCTAACAGCGAAGCAGAAAGCCGAACATAACGCCAGTACACAAACGATTTATCGAGGATTATCGCAATGGCTATCAGGCCAATGAGCAACAGGGGATAGACCATCATACCGCCGAATTGCAATGCCTTTAGTGAATTATACAAGTCTTGCATACTCTAACTCCTTTGTTGTCAAAAATCAAAAATAATAAATGAGGCTCACTCGAACGTTGATCGGCTCGGCCGGCTTGAAAACAATACCATTTGTCCCCGATCCCCCATAAGGAATAGAAGTGGACAAAGTCTCTGTCGCAAGTCTGGATGCATAATAATACTCTATATCGTTAGCCTTTGAGTTAAGCAAGTTGAATCCCTGGAGTTCAACGCTTAAGTCCTTGGTTATTTTATATCCTGCCTTGGCTTCAAGAAGGGTCGAGGGCTTTGCGGTTGCGCTGTCGTCACAGACAAGCGGATACCGGCCGAGAAAGCGCAGCCTCAGAGTCCCGTAATACGGACCCAAATCATGTACCGTGGCAGCCACGGTAGCTACACCCTCGGGAGCGTTAGGTATATATTTCCCATTAAAGGGAGGAGTGTCTGTCGTGTCTATAACTGTAGTGCGAGCCCTCGTATATGCCACATCCGCATCTAGCGTCAGCCACGGTGTCGCCTTGTAATAAGTGGATAACTCAACGCCTCTGCGCGTGCTCGGCGGACCCGGGGAAGTCTCCCCTCTGTCCTGATCCCACTCGAGTTCCGATTTGAAATCCAACATAAAGAACGTCAGCTCCATCTGAAGTCCCGGTATTATTGCAGTGCGCGCCCCGACTTCGACCCCCTTGGAGCGGACCAGCGGCTCTACCGGTGAATTGGGCAGCGCGCCCGGGATTCCTACGTCGGCGATGGGTATACCTTCCTGAATAGTGCTGCGAGCGTCGTTGCTATGAAACCCTTCGCCTGCATTGATGTAATATTCTGTTTTATTCCATGGCCCGAATATCAGGCTCAACTTAGGATTCACGAGGCTCCCGGAGGTCTTGCCTGAAGTGCCAACTGCCGAATAATCGGTATTCTGAATGGAGTCGATGCGGATACCCACGACACTGCGAAATTTCTCCAACCAGTGGATGCTATTCTGAAAATACGCCGCCTCTGACCTTTGAATCAAGTGGTCATTCAGCCAGACCTGAAAGGTCTGTCGGTCTTCGGTGTGGTTTAACCCGTTAAAAATATTGTCATTCTGCAGTTGCACGCCAACAGTATTTTCCATATCCAAACCGGCCAGCTTGCCGATCCATGTATGGCTGGCATTAAGGGCGCTCGATATCCTATTGTCCCACTGTTCAAACTGGTCACCATGCACGGGATCATACAAGAAAAAAGTAAAATCCGAAAATAATGTCATCCTTTTGTCAATGATGTACATATTCGCCTTGGTGACGGAATCAGCTTCGGTATGCTGCCAGGACGCTGAAAGACTATAGCGACGGGTCCATGTTTCATCGTTGGGGCTGAGTGAGCCCCAACGCGATATCAGACCCTCGTCCACTGCACGTTCGGGAATCTGGTTGGTGGCGTTACCTTGGCTTGTGTAAAACATTGCGGCTGCGGAGAAATGGTCTTTGCCTTCATCGAGGCTGTAACGCAACACGCCATTCACTTTTCTGAAGTCGGCAGGAACGTCCCATGGACCGTCATTATGGACGTATTCAAAAGCGCCCAACAGGTACCCGTGGCCCAGCTTTATAGAGTCTGCAAGGAGTTCACGCTGGTATCCGCCTGTCCCCACAGTGGTACTTGCAATCCCCTTCTCCAGCTTATCCACATAACCGATGTCTATTGCCCCTACTGAGGAAAAATCTCCTTCCTCAGTGTAGTAGGGTCCCTTCCGGTACTGTATGTAGCTTACCAGTTCAGGTATCATAAAGTTTGTATCGGAATATCCCTGGCCGTGCGCGTTGCTTCGTTCATTGACCAACATGCCGTCAATGGTAATTCTCAAGTCCGTCCCGTGATCAAGATTGACGCCCCTGAGAAAATACTGGTTAGCCTTGCCTTCTCCGCTGTGCTGGGTAACGATCAGGCCAGGCGTTACTTCCAGCAATTCTCCATTCCGGTATGCTGGCAGAGCGTCGATTTGGTCACGAAATGCAGTGCCCTCATTCGATGAATCCGTAGTGCCGACCAGGCCCCACTCTGATGCAACCACTTCCACCACATCCATTGTCTGAATGCCTCCCGCATATGCCAGCGACGCAAACACAAGACTGCATAATGCGACGAGGAGATTCGCACAATATGGACTCATCTTCCAAAAGCTTTTTGCAAAATCCGCATACATAAAGCCTCCCTAGGTGTTATTTATATTTAATTCGTGCTACCACGACTGCAAAAAAATATTACTTCAAATTCTTGCCAGTCGTTGTCAAAGAGAGCTTTCCATGTTTCACCCCTTTTGTCCCTATCAATCTGCCAGCTATTGCTTTAATATCATTTGCTTTGCCTCTCACCACGATTACTTCCAAGCAGTTATGATGATCGAGGTGTATATGCATGGAGGAGATTATCAAGCTGTGATAACGATGTTGAAGGTCAGTGAGGGTATCCGTTAACTCTCTCGTTTCGTGTGCATACACTATGGTGATGGACCCCACCGTCTCAGCCCTTGAGGATTCCCATTCATCCATAACGAGGCTGTCCCTAATGAGATCTCTGATAGCTTCGCTCCTGTTCGCGTGACCTATCTTCTCTATGAGACTATCAAATCTCTCAAGTAGAATCGTATCAATTGATACACCAAATCTAATAATCGACATTGTGCCACCTTTTTATAATTAGTGCTACCATAGCATTGCTGAACCAGTTTGTCAAGAGAGAGAGGAAAAAAAGCATCCCGCGCTATTTCCGAGCTAATTATTGCTGGTCCTGTCCATTCGATATGCTGTTTACGGAGACGAAGTTAAGCTTATTTGTTATAATGACGAATATTTTTCGGTTCTTTGCTTCGGAGGAGCTTAACCATGGCAGATGAAGACATTTCGAAGCTCAAG
>CAZNTS010000392.1:0-5262 GCA_964576045.1 uncultured Nitrospiraceae bacterium
GCAGGAAAGACAGGATTCAGGTCAAGCGAAGCTTGAACTGTAAAAGTGCCACGGGCTTGCCCGTGGGTATCTACATATTCCCTTATGACAGGCCAATTTTGCCGCTGAATTAAATCTTCCGGCAGTATTAAGTTTAGAAGAGGAAAGACCACACACACCGAAAGAACAATTTCCGATCTGATCTCATGCTGAGAGGACCAGGTATATTCTTTAAGCCTTTTTCAAAGGACGAAAGACTTTTGTATGCTATACTTTAAACATTGAAGTCCAAACATCTAAGCGGTAAAGATTGCGTAGTTCAGGAAAGGAATTTGCTCTCGAAAGGAATCGTTCCGTATTGCATATTCTGTCTGGCTTTAATATTGGCTCCGGTGGAGTCATTGCGGGAGCAGAACATGCGGTTTCCAGAGAACCGAAAATTTTTCTGAGCGGCAGTTAGGGGGTCAAAACGATGGTTAAGGACATTCATTGGCTCGGTCACGATACATTCAAGATTGTAGGGGAAAAGACGATTTTTACCGACCCATTCAAGGTCAAGGCAGAGGACAGGGCCGATATCATCCTCGTCACTCACGAACACTATGACCATTGTTCTCTTGAAGACGTCAAGAAGATACGATGTCCGGAAACCATCATTGTTGCTCCTGAAGACTGCGCACATAAGCTGTCTGGGAACATCAGGATAGTCAACGTGGGTGACAGGATAAATGTCGGAGGGATAGATATCGAGGTTGTGCCATCGTATAACACCAACAAACAGTTTCACACAAAGGAAAGGGGATGGGCCGGATATATCTTTACGGTGAAAGGCCAAAGGATCTATATCGCCGGGGATACGGACTATATCCCTGAGATGAGGACGTTCAAAGCCGACATCGCCCTTCTGCCTGTTTCCGGGACCTACGTCATGACCGCAGACGAGGCGGTGAAGGCGGCGCTAGATATTAAGCCGAGGGTCGCGATTCCGATGCATTATGGTTCCATCGTCGGATCTAAGGCAGATGCCCTGAAATTTGCCGATGGCTTAAAGGGAAAGATCGAGGTAGTCATTCTTCCGGAGGAATAGGCCGGCCTTTTACGGCAAAGGCTTGCTGAGAAGAATTCCTATGGGTCGCTTTAAATCTCCTGTCGAAGAAAAGATGAAGTGGAGCATAATCTCAATGGGGACGGTGGACTCTACCAATACCGTTGCTATTGAACTTGGGGAGCGAAATGTCCGTCAGGGGACTGTTATAGTTGCTGACCGTCAGACAGCTGGACGCGGCCGCTTCAACCGAGAGTGGCTGTCTCCGGCCGGGAACATCTATCTAAGCGTCCTTTTGAGACCCGCTTTTTCAGTGTCTGAGATACCCGTGCTGACAATTACTGCAGCTGTAGCTTGTGCGCGAGCGGTGAAGGAGATTACGGGTCTGCGCGTAGAGATTAAATGGCCAAATGACCTTATGGTGTCGGGTAAGAAACTCGGCGGTATCCTTACCGAGGCGAAATCGAGGGGTAAAACCGTTCATTTTGTCGTTGTTGGAATCGGAATTAATCTGAATTCCGATTCTGCCGACTTTCCCCCTGAGGTCTGCTCAGCAGTTACTTCGTTAAGGGCGGAGACAGGGAAGGAAACCCGGAAGGACGGTCTGATCCAAAGTATTCTCGAGGAGATGGGACATTGGTATGGTATGCTGACGGTCGGTAAGAAGGGCTGTGTTCTTGAAGAATCTAAACGCATCTCGTGTACACTGGGGAAAAGAGTAGTAATTACAACCGGGGAGGGTGTCTTTGAGGGAGTTGCCGAGACGCTAGATGAAGAGGGAAGATTGATATTGAGGTTACCCTCAGGCATTCTGAAGGTAATCAGTTCCGGTGACGTAATGACAGCACGGTAGGATCGAGGGGATGCTTCTTGCAATTGATATCGGGAATTCTTCTATACGTACCGGTGTATTTTCCGGAAACCTCTTGCTGGATCGGATGGAAATACCGGCATTTCCAAAAAAGGATGTCGGTCATTATAGGGCAAAGCTGGAGAAATTCCTTGCAGACAAAGAAGGCAATACCTTCTTTGAGGGCGCAATAATATCGTCCGTTGTCCCTGGCCTTACGGATACTTTGGCAAGCTCAGCAAGGGAAGTAATCGCCAGAGAACCCTTGATCCTTACAAGTTCTCTGGACACGGGGTTGACCTTTGATGTTGAAGAGCCAGAAGAAATAGGCACCGACAGGATTGCAAATGCTGTTGCGGCACGGGAGTTGTTCGGTTCACCTGCTGCGGCCGTCGATTTTGGGACTGCTACGACCATAACTGCCGTTAAAGACAGGAAATTCTTGGGGGGAGCCATAATGGCCGGCTTGCGGCTGATGGGGGAGACCCTGCACAGGGGCACGGCACGACTTCCGTCCATAGATACAGTTTTATACCAAGAGGCCAGTGAATTCCGGGTGAGAGTTCTGGGGAAAAGCACAACGGCATCTATGATTTCTGGTATTATATATGGGTCTGCAGGGGCAGTGGAGAGAATCCTTGAGGGCATGGAGGCAGAGGAAAAATGTACCTTCAGGATAGTGCTCACTGGCGGACATTCGGGGATGATGGCTCGCTTTATCAAAAGGCAGTGTTACACTGATCGTGATCTAACTCTTACAGGGTTGAGACTTATCTACGAGAGGAATTGCCGATGCACGAGTTGAGGAAAGACCCTCTTTTAGGCAGGTGGGTTGCGGTCATGAGCGACTCTAAGTCCCCTGGTGAATATTCGTTTCCTTCAGGTAACTCTGAGGAGACTTCCTGCGTCTTATGTCCAGGCAGGGAAAAGGAGACGCCCTTGGAGATCGCTTCCATACGCGATGGCAGCAGGTGGCTGACTAGGGTAATACCTAACTTTAAACCGGTGCTTCACGTGGAGGGCGATCTCGGTAGGAAAGGCGTCGGGATGTACGACAAGATGAACAGCGTGGGTGCGAACGAGATTATAGTAGACAGCCCTGAACACACAAAAGAGCCTGAAGATATGGGGGCTGAGCAGGTGCGAAGGATCCTGAGGACGTACCGGGAAAGGGTTGCGGATCTCGAAAAAGACCAAAGGCTGCGGTATATCCTCATCTTCAAAAATTCGGGGAAGGGTGCCGGCGCAATGTTCAGTCATCCCCATTCCGAGATCATGGCAATGCCCATCATTCCCAAGCTCATCAAGGAAGAACTGGATGGCGCTAAACAGTATTATGCTTACAAAGAACGGTGCATTTTCTGTGATATCATGAGGGAGGAGTCGAGGGTCGGTGAGCGGGTGATATCTGAGACGAGAGATTTTTTTGCGTTCAGTCCATTTGCCCCGAAATTTCCATTCGAGTGTTGGATTCTGCCGAAGAAACATGCATGTGCCTTTCAGGATATCGAGGAGGGCGGGATAGAAGACCTCAGCGGGATGCTCCTTACGGTGCTACAGAAAATGAGGAAAGTTCTCGGAGATTCTCCGTACAATTATTTCGTCCATACGGCACCAAACCGGATTCCGCGGCGTAACCATTGGCACACCCTCGGCGATGATTTTCACTGGCACATAGAGATAATGCCCCGCCTTCATCTGACGAGCGGCTTTGAGTGGGGCTCCGATTTTTACGTATTGACAACATCCCCCGAGGATGCAGCAAACTATTTGAGGGAGGCTTAATTATGAACATCAAGAAGATTCTTTTCCCCACTGACATTTCCGAGGGTTCCGCCCACGCCATTCCTTTCGTTACCGACTTAACAAGGCACTATGGGGCCAGGCTCTATATCATCCATGTTATGTATGACGTGGCCCGAGCAACAGGCTGGTACGTCCCGCACATGAGCATGGATGAGCTCTACCGGGATATCGAGGCTAATGCCAAGAAGGAAATAGAGAAGTGTTGCGTCGAAGATCTTAGAGGATACAAGGATATCGAATACAAAATATTGAAAGGCGTGCCTCATGAGGAAATACTGAAATTCGCTGAAGAAAACGCGGTGGACCTGATTATTATGGGTACGCACAGCAGGAAGGGCCTTGACAGGGTGATCTTCGGTAGCACCGCGGAGAGAGTGGTGCGCCATGCCCCCTGTCCGGTCCTCACTGTGGGATATCCCGTGCCGGGGAGGGAGAAAAGTTAGAGAATTCTGCGGAGTTCTCGGAAACGCAAGATGAGGGTATACCTTTCCGAAAACGCATTTATCGATGTATTGCTCAGTTCTGCTGAGGTATACAAGAGGGAGTGCCTCGGTTATCTGCTGGGATACAGGCTCGAGGACAGGTTTATCGTTGAGCATGCGTTTAGTTTCCAAACGGCTAACAGGAGACACAAAGGAGTGGTGGTCCACGAGAAGAACCACAAGAAGGTAGAGCCAATCCTAGAGAAATTCGACAAGCTCCAGATTATAGGTGACTTCCACTCCCACACCCAGTTTGGTCCGACGAAGGGGCTTCCTTTCCCGAGCGAGGAGGATATTAGGAGTATGAAACAAGGGCTTATCTATCTTATAGTCGCCATCAACAACAACGAGAAGACCGTGGGGTGGGGAGAGAACAGGGACGGTACCGTTTCAGGGTCGGCAGGCGATTTCTTCTTCAAGATATCCGCATATTTTATGAGCAAAAATTCTTCAAAGCGGGCAAAAATACATTGCCCCTTCCCGCCGGCCTTCCTGAACTGATGGGCTACCGTTTAGCCTTCAGAGGGATCCTGTATCCGGTTGAAACCAAAATGAATGACAAAGTGAGCATAGCCAACAGTGAAGGGCATTGCGGCGGGTTTATTCCTTAGATGATCTTCAGGACTCAGGTTCTGATCATAGGAGGAGGCCCTGCTGGAGCGACTGCGGCCAGAGTACTTGCTAGGAGTGGTATTGATTCCATACTTGTGGAGAGGGACTTCTTTTCCGTCAAGCCGTGTGGCGGAGGAATACCGTCCACGGCGTTTCGTGAACTCGATATACCCGAATATTCCATCAAGAAGCATGTGGACGCGATATCGGTAGTTTCGCCAAAAGGTGACAAGGTTGATATAAAGCTGAGCGAAGGATCGATCGCCATTGTGGAAAGGGGTGATTTTGATCGCACCCTTAGGACTGAAGCAGAGAAATCAGGAGCTCGGCTTCTCGAAGCGAGGTTCACACAGTTCGAGGACATCGGCAGGACGGTGGTTGCACGGCTGACCTGTCCTCAGGTCCCACGTTCCATTGCCATCGAGGCTGATTACGTGGTGGCTGCGGACGGTGTCAATTCAAGAGTGAGGACCGCTCTCAATATAAAA
>CAZNTS010000393.1:0-5834 GCA_964576045.1 uncultured Nitrospiraceae bacterium
CGAGAAAGGCTATTACGTCAGGTCTGTCGAAGTTCAGCCGAAAGATGTTGTCATTGAAGGGGCGAAATCGGAAGTGAGAAGGATAGGCATTCTGAGAACGGAACAAATCGACCTCGCCGGACTGACCGAAGATTTCAATCAGGAGTTAACCCCGAAGTTTTCGAACGGCAGCATAAGGTCGAAGCCCGGCAAGGTGGAGGTTCACGTAAGGATCGCGCGGAGGGGAAAGTGAGGCTTTTCGGGACAGACGGGATCCGGGGGACGATCAACAGGTCTCCGATGACACCTGAGCAGGTTCTGAGGATCGGGATGGCGGCGGCAAAGGTACTCAGGAAGGAACAGGGGAGACACATGGTGCTCATCGGCAAAGACACCAGACTTTCAGGCTATATGATAGAGAGTGCACTGACAGCCGGGATATGCTCAATGGGTATGAACGTTACTCTCACTGGCCCGATACCGACTCCAGGGGTTGCGTTCCTCACGAGGGCTCTAAGGCTCGATGCTGGAATTGTTATTTCCGCGTCGCACAATCCTTTTGAAGATAACGGGATAAAATTTTTCTCTTCTGAAGGGTTTAAACTTCCCGACTACCTCGAAGAGAAGATAGAGGAACTCGTAAGCGATGAGGGACTTGGTGCGCGAAGACCGTCGGGTGCGGAGATAGGAAAGGCTTACAGGCTGGACGACGCCACAGGAAGGTATATTGAATATATCAAGTCGACGATACCCAAAGGGATTACGCTTGAAGGGTTGAGAGTGGTAGTGGATTGCGCTAACGGCGCTGCGTATAAAGTGACCCCGTGGGTCTTGAGAGAACTGGGGGCCGAGGTCATCACTATTAATGACAGGCCTGACGGCATCAATATAAATGCGGGGTGTGGGTCTCTTCACATGGCTTCGCTCTGCGAGGCAGTGAGGTTCCACAAGGCCGATGCGGGGGTTGCCCATGACGGTGACGGTGACAGGACGCTGATGTGTGACGAAGATGGAACCCTCGTGGACGGCGACAAGATACTGGGGATATGGGCAGTGCAAATGAGGAAGGAGCGCTGTTTAAGTGGAGACACCGCCGTATCGACCGTGATGTCCAATCTCGGGCTGGAGAATTATCTGTCTGCCCACGGGATAAAGCTTGTCAGAACCAGGGTAGGCGACAGGTTTGTCACAGAGAAAATGCTTGAGGGAGGATATGTACTCGGAGGGGAACCCTCGGGACATATCATCTCCCTTCAGTGCAATACAACGGGTGACGGCCCGATCACGGCTCTCCATATACTTTGCGCCATGAGAAAAGAGAATGTCCCGCTGTCCGAACTGGTGAATGAGATCAGGTTCTATCCGCAGACCCTTGTAAACGTTCCTGTGGGGAAGAAAGCGGACATGAAATCGCATCCCGAAATTGTTAAGGTGATCGAGGAGGCTGAGAGGCGCCTGATGGGAAGGGGCAGGGTCTTGGTGAGACCCTCGGGAACAGAGCACAAGATTAGAGTGATGGTTGAGGCTGATGACGAAAAGCTGGTTGAGAGGCTTGCTAACAGAATCGCAGGGATTATAAAGAAAACGATGTCTGGCTGATGCGCATATTCGTTCTCCTCTTTTCAGTAATAGCACTTTTCTATAGTTCTCTTTTCTTCCCCTTGTATAACTCTCTTTAGTTTTCTCATATTGTCAATAATTCCGGCCAAACCGTATTTATCCCTTGCATAGCCGCCACTTCCGCAAGTGAACTGCCTAGGGGATGGTCAAGTAGTTTGCCTTCGAGAATACAAGAAACCCTGCTGCGCAATGGCGGAACATCAAAAAAGTGGCGTTGTTTGCCAGGTGGCAGGAGAACGCAGGCATTTTTCTGAAGAGTTCTGTAAAATACTACTTACCAATTTATACGGAGAAAGCGTAATGGAGAAGAAGAGTTCTTATGATGTCTGTATCGTAGGCGGCCTAGGGCACGTCGGATTACCGCTCGGTATTTCCTTTGCGGACTCGGGGAAGAAAGTAGTTTTATACGACATCAATCAGAAGGCGATTGATACCGTTTCCCGGGGAACGATGCCTTTTGTTGAGGCAGGTGCCGAGGAGGTGCTGAAGAAAGTGCTTGGCAAGACCCTATTTATTTCGTCCGAAAAACAGGTAATCTCTCAGAGTCATTTTGTCGTGATTGTGATAGGAACGCCTGTGGATGAGCACCTCACCCCACGTTTTTCGATATTCGAGAAGTTCATGGACGAAATCATAGGTCTGATAAGAGACGATCAGCACATCATCCTGCGGAGCACTGTTTTTCCGGGGACGACCGAAAAGATAAAGAGATATCTGGAATCAAATAACAAGCTTGCGAAGGTATCGTTCTGCCCCGAGAGAATAGCCCAGGGGAAGGCTATGGAGGAACTGAGAAAACTACCCCAGATCATCTCCTCTTTTGATGAGGCCTCGCTGAAAGAGGCAAAGGAGTTGTTTCTATTTCTTACGGACGAGATACTGTTCCTCAGTCCCATCGAGGCCGAGCTGGCCAAACTCTTTACTAACGTGTGGCGCTATATCCAGTTCGCCATCTCGAACCAGTTTTATCAGATCACGACCCAGCAGGGGCTTGATTTCTACAAGATCTACGAAGCCATAACCTATAAGTACCCAAGGGCTCAGAGCTTCCCCTCGGCAGGTTTCGCGGCAGGCCCCTGCCTTTTCAAGGACACTATGCAACTGGCCGCTTACAGCAACAACAGCTTTTTCCTAGGACATGCTGCTATGCTTATCAATGAGGGGCTGCCGAATACCATCGTCCAGAGACTGAAAGAGAAGTACTCTCTTAAAGACAAGACTGTTGGCATCCTCGGGATGGCGTTTAAGGCAAACAATGACGATCCAAGGGAGTCACTTTCTTTTAAATTGAGGAAACTGCTTCAGATAGAGGCTAAGAGGGTTTTCTGCTCGGATGTCTATATGCAGGGTGACGAGTTTGTTTCGCCCACGGACCTCGTGGAGGATGCCGACGTAATTATTTTGGCTACACCGCATAAAGAGTATGCGGACCTCGACACTAAGGGGAAAGTGGTGGTCGATGTATGGAATTTCTATGGCAAGGGAGGATTATTCTGAATGAAGATTCTGGTTACCGGCTCCGCCGGTTTTATTGCGGGCTATCTGGTGGAAGAGCTTCTGAACCACGGCCACGAGGTCATCGGGATAGACAATTTCTATAAGTACGGGAAGGCAGAAAAGAGCTATGACCATCATCCGGCATTCCGGTTTATTGAAGGGGATGTTAAAAATACCGCTCTCCTTAAGGAGGCGTTAGAAGACTGTGATCAGATAGTCGCGGGTGCGGCGATAATAGGAGGCATTTCCCTCTTTCATGAATATGCATATGATCTTCTTGCAGAAAATGAAAGGATTGTCGCCTCCACGTTCGATGCGGCGATACATGCTTTTCGGCATAAAAGATTAAAAAAAATAAACGTGATGTCGTCATCAATGGTTTTCGAAAGCACCACGACATATCCAACTCCTGAGGGAGAGCAGCTTAGATGCCCGCCGCCCTTATCGACTTACGGTTTTCAGAAGCTCGCCTGTGAATATTTTGCCAAAGGCGCATGGGAACAATATAAGTTGCCATATACGATAATTAGGCCTTTCAACTGTATCGGAATAGGCGAGAAAAGGGCTCTGTGCGATAAGGAGATTTTATCCGGTAATGTAAAACTCGCTATGAGCCACGTAGTTCCTGATCTCGTCCAGAAGGTGTTGAAGGGCCAAAACCCTCTTCACATTCTCGGCAAGGGCAATCAGGTCAGGCATTATACCTATGGCGGTGATCTGGCAGAGGGCATCAGATTGTGTATCGAGAATGAAAGGGCGGTAAATGAGGACTTCAATCTATCCACTCCTGTTTCGACCACGGTGCTGGAGCTGGCTCAACTTATCTGGAAGAAGATAAACGGCGAAAAAGCTTTTCACTATGTCTCGGACGCACCATTTGTATATGACGTCCAGAAAAGGGTTCCCAGTGTCGAGAAAGCAAAAAGGGTACTTGGATTTGAGGCTAAGACATCTTTGGACAATGCGCTGGACGAAATCATTCCTTGGATTAAGCAACAGATAGAGATTGGCGGGATATAGTTTCTGGGATGCTGGAGTGGTGATACGAGCGGACTTGGCTGCGAGGGGATTTCCGTAAAATGAATGATCTTGCCCTCGGCATCGTTATCCCCGTCTACAATGAAGCGGCCAATATAGGCAGTACCCTTACCGCTATCGAAGATAAAATAATGACTCCTCACAGAATCTATATCGTCTATGATTTCGACGAGGATAATACCTTGCCGGTAGCCAGGGGCTTCCTCGAAAAAGGGCTGGAGCTGAAATTTGTCAAGAACCCAAGACGTGGGGTCGTAAACGCGATAAAGATGGGTTTGAAGACGGCTGAGGAGGATTATCTACTGGTCACGATGGCTGATCTGTCTGACGATTATACGGTTGTTGATGGTATGTGCAGGCTCATGACAGAAGGGTATGATGTTGTGTGCGGCTCAAGATACATGAGAGGCGGCAAACAAGTAGGGGGTCCCCTTCTGAAGAAGACCCTGTCCCGTGTTGCAGATGTAAGCCTGAGGTACATCGCGGGTCTGCCGACTCATGATGCTACAAACAGTTTCAAGTTATATCGCAGAAAAATGCTCGACTCTATGGAGATAGAGAGTGACGGCGGGTTCGAGATCGGCATGGAAATTGTGGTGAAGGCACACTTCTCCGGTTTTAAGGTGGGGGAGGTCCCCTGTGTCTGGACTGACAGGCAGGAGGGCGAATCGAGATTCAAGATTATTAAATGGGCGCCGAAATATCTGCGATGGTATTTTTACGCCTTGAGAAAGCGCTTTGCCCAGGCGAGTCCCGCAAATAAGGTACCAAACAGGTAGAAACATTCCGAGAATCGTATGAGTGACACCTCATGCTTTAGAAAAGCTTCAACCAGGGGTTTCCTACTAGCATTTCTGGCTTTTGTAGGCATTTCTTTTCTTGCGAGCCAATACGTCATGGGCAATTATCCGTTAAGGCAGCGGATTACTGTTCAGATCAAGTCAGAAAAAAAGATACTGGTAGATATCTATTATGATATTGGGGAAGGATATGGGGAAGAGTATAAGACAAGCCGATGGGTGACTGGGAGCGACGATTTCCAGACAGTGAATCTTAACTTGCCAGCAAAGCATCTTGAATCCTTCCGAATAGACCCTCTTACAGAGCCCGGTTCTGTATATATAAAATCAATAGAACTCTCCGACTTATTCGGCAGGCAGCACCTGTGGTCTGCAGTGGATATCTTGAAAGACTTTCGCCCCCAGCAGGATATCGGGAGGTTCGAATTCTCAGAGGGTGCAATTCTGGTGGAATCGAAAGGTAATAACCCTTATTTCGCATGCATTGTGGGTATTCCCAAGATTTCCATCGTCGGCAGAATATGGCCGTTTTGGATCATTGTAATTGTATCCGCGATAATGTCATTGTTTTTGTGGTGGTCGCGAACCAGCAGATCCATCATTAGTTTCCTTAATTTAAAGTACGTCAAGTATTTCTTTGCTGTCTTGCCGATTGGCGTGTTTTTTGGGTTCTTCTTCAGATACAGTGTCAATATTCCTCACTGGGATGATTATGGTGCCATATTGGATTCCCTCCTTCGATTGATGTAATTGGGCAACACAAAAGAAAAGATCTTCGTGATTTTTTCACAACACAATGAACATAGAATAGCCCTTGACAGACTTATCACTTTGCTCGTTTATTATCTGAACGGCAGAGTCGATTTTAGGTTGCTGATGCTTATTGGAAATGTGGGTTTG
>CAZNTS010000394.1:0-9581 GCA_964576045.1 uncultured Nitrospiraceae bacterium
AATCATCGGAACGATTCAGCCCTGTGCCAAGAGCAACAGGGAGTTCTCGTGATTTATTAATATGATTAAGTACTCACAGACCAATAATTTGCAGATGTTAGCCGATATTTCGGCGTTCTGCAGACTGACAAGAGGCACCCACACCGAAAAATAAATAATCCATCAATAATGTGAGGAAGACTGTACTAAAAAGGGTTTTGTGAGTCATGTCGAAGATGAACACAGGGTGGATTTTAAATGGACAGATAGAGGGAGGCGATTGGCCTGACGCGAAAGAAGCCGACAAGTTTGCTCAATTTCTCGAAAGTCTGAAAACCGCTTTGAACGAGCTTGATTTGCTGCATGGCTGTCGACTGCATAAGGTTTTCTATGACGAAATCACTGGCGACAGCATCTATCCGAAGAACCGAGCCGGCCGCCAAATTCGAAGCCCAGTTTCCAGGGTTGATAAATCCAACTGTCACAAGAAATCCGGGGCCGATGTACCTGAATATCTCAAGACCCCCAAACTTCGCCGCATGTCTTTCAAAAAGTCTTTTCAGACACAAAAAAGCGCCTAATCCTTCGTCAATATCTCCATGATCTCCCTGTATCTCTCCACGGTCTTTGCCACGATTGTGTCGGGGAGCACAGGCCCCGGGGCCATTTTGTCCCAGTCAAGAGTAAGGAGATAATCACGTACAATCTGTTTGTCGAAGCTGTCCTGGCCACTGCCAGGCCGATAATCCCTGACTGACCAAAAGCGCGAAGAATCAGGTGTGAGTATCTCATCTATGAGCATCAATTCCTCGTCATACAGACCGAATTCAAATTTTGTATCAGCGATGATTATACCCTTCTTCTCAGCGATGTCCCGCGCCTTCATGTATATCCTGATGCTCGTCTCCTTGAGTCTTGCCGCGGTCTCCCTGCCCACGATCTTCCCGGCTTGCTCGAAAGATATGTTGATGTCGTGTCCTTCCTCTGCCTTTGTGGACGGAGTAAAGATAGGTTCGTCGAGCCGGGACGATTCGGGAAGACCACCTGGAAGGCTTATACCGCACACACTACCCTTCTCTTTATACTCGCTCCATCCGCTCCCCGAAAGATACCCTCTTACAATGCATTCCACTGGGATGGTTTCCGCCTTCCTCACAAGCATGCTCCTACCATCGAGGATGTCCCTGTATTTTTTAAGCTCATGGGGAAAATCATCAACATTGATTGCTACTATATGGTTCCTTATGATATCTTGCATCTTTCTAAACCAGTATACCGATATACATGTCAGAACCTTGCCCTTCCCGGGAATACCGTTGGGAAGGACGACATCGAAGGCCGAGAGCCTATCTGTAGCGACGAGAAGGAGAAGGTCGCCCAGATCATAGATGTCCCTTACCTTCCCGCGCTTCGGAACCCCGATATCCGGCATCTCTGTCCTTAATAAAACGGCTTCAGAAGCCATTGCCTCCTCCTTTGCCACAGTAGTGTGATATAATACTTCATGGCGATACTCGAAATCAAAAAATACCCGGAAAAAGTCCTTAAACAAAAAGCTCTCCCTGTAGGCAAAATAGATGGAGAGATACAACGCCTCATCGACGACATGGTTGAGACCATGTATGCTGCGCCCGGCGTCGGACTGGCGGCCCCCCAAGTTGGTTGTTCGAAAAGGGTCGTAGTCATCGATGTGAGCATCAGGGAAGATGAGAATACTCCTCTCGTAGTGATGATAAATCCCGAAATTAAAGCGGCCGAGGGCAAAGTCGAAAGCGAGGAGGGATGCCTCAGTCTTCCCGGATACATCACAAACGTTATTAGGTCTGAAAGGATCGTTGTGTGCGGTCTCGACCGGCAGGGAAGGCCTTTGCAAATCGAGGCCGATAGGCTCCTTTGCAGGGCTTTCCAGCACGAGATAGACCACCTTGACGGAACCCTGCTCATAGACAGGATCAGCACTATAAAAAGAGAGTTTTTCAAGAAACGCTTCCAGAAAGCGTTGGCAAAGGCCTGAGTATATATTCTTACGTCTCTTGCATGTCCCATGAACTCTGACTCCTTCTTCCGGATGGAAATTATATGCGGAAGGCTGGGGAGGAATGTTGGCATGACACATTATAGGGAAACCTTTTGAGAGCGCAGAAAAAAACATGAATAGAGCAGATGAAGACTCGCCATATCAACATCTTGTCGATCAGAAAAAGTGCGAAAATGGTTGCCATATGTTTTTCTGAGGAACATTTATGTCTATAATCTTCTTCGGCACACCTAATTTTGCAGTTCCCATCCTCAAGACCCTCACATGCTCAGGGGAGGACATCAGCCTAGTAGTAACACAGCCAGATAAGGTCAGAGGCAGAGGGCATAAACTATCTCCCCCCCCCATAAAAGTGACTGCCTTGGCAGCTGGACTCAGGGTGGCGCAGCCTGCAAACCTGAGAGAGGAATCGCTCCTGAAGGAGTTGATCACAATAAAGCCTGAATTAATAATCGTAGTCGCATATGGCAAAATCCTGCCGAAAGCAATCCTCGAACTACCCAGACTGGGCTGCATAAACGTCCACGCATCACTCTTGCCTGATTATCGGGGAGCCGCGCCTATCGCATGGGCCATAATAAGGGGAGAAGAAAAGACCGGGGTCACCACGATGCTGATGGACGAAGGCCTCGACACCGGTGCTCTCCTACTTACGCGTGAAACAAATATCATGGAGCAGGACACTGGTACAAGCCTTGGCGTCAGACTCTCCGAACTGGGTGCAGCCCTTCTAGCCGACACATTGAAAGCGCTTCGGAACGGCTCCGTTGTCCCTAGACCCCAGACAGGCAAAGCGACCTACGCTCCACCTTTGAGGAAACAGGACGGTCTCATAGACTGGTCAAAGAACGCTGTCGAACTCTCACGATTTGTGAGAGGCATGCAGCCATGGCCTGGAGCGTACTGTTCCATAAACGATGAGAGGGTTACTCTTCTCAGGGCCTCTGCCGTTTCGGGTAAGGGTCAGCCAGGAGCCATAGTGAGGATAGAAAAATATGCCCTGGTAGTCGCAACCGGTCACGACCTCCTTTCCGTCACCACACTCCAGCCGTCCGGAAAAAAACCGATGTCCGCAGAAGCCTTTATTCACGGCAGGCAGATAAGGGAAGGTTTGATCCTGCGATGAGCGCGAGTTTCACAAGGAGTCTCACTCTTAAGGTTCTCCATCCAGTCTTCATGCTTCTCGGCTCATTTTCCGAAGAGAGAAAAAAAAGACTCCAGAGCAAAATTATAGCAATGAACAATGCTCTTGTCAAAAGAGAGACGCCAAAGACAAAGCGCATCCTCTTACTCCTGCCCCACTGCCTCCAGATAAATGAGTGCGACATCAGACTTACATTCAATATTCACAACTGCAAGAAATGCGGAAGGTGCGAGATCAGTGACCTTATCGGGATCGCTGACGAAAACCATCTCGACCTCTTCGTGGCAACAGGCGGGAACCTAGCGCGGAAAATTGTGAAGGACGTTCGTCCCGGAGCAATCGTCGCTGTAGCGTGCGAGAGGGATCTGAGCAGCGGCATTGCGGACTCTTTTCCGCTGCCGGTACTTGGCATCCCCAACGAGCAGCCCTTCGGCCCCTGCGTCAACACTAGGGTTGACCTTAAAAAGGTGAAAGAGGCGATAGAATTTTTCATCGGGAAATGATTGTTTAAGAGTGTTACAGCAAAAGGACAGATGCATTATCCTTTTACAACATTGGTCCGCATGATTCGTAAAGCCGGGGACCGAAGGCGAAACTCAGGTTATGTGCTAGTCCACAAAAGAGGATATTGCAAATACATGGGAACAAGCAGTTTCAGATATGAATATGCACCGCTATAGTCGGGGATGGTTATTATCCTTCTGGGAGAAGGTCGCCTCTCCCTGCTTCTCCTGATACTATGCCCACCACCCGCAAACTCGCATTAACAGCCCTCCACGAGATATGGCAGAGCGGTCTGAAACCGAAACATGTTCTCGAAGATCTCTCCGGCTCGCTTGACAGCAGGGAAAGATCTTTTCTCATGGAGCTCGTTTACGGTGTGTTGAGATTCAGAGACACTCTAGACTGGGTCTTAAAGGGGTTCCTCAGGAAACCTTCCGGATTGAACCCTGATACGTTGAACAACCTTAGGCTCGCCGCCTACCAGATACTGTTCATGCGAGTGCCGGACTGGGCAGCGGTAAACGAGGCTGTGGAGATCGAGAAACGGATTGGGAAACCGGACATGGTTAACGCAGTACTGAGGAATTTCCTTCGTGTGCCGGCTCCGAAAAGGCTTAACCTCGATCAGGTCAGAAAAGAGGGCGCGGTTCCGTATATTGCCCTTTCCACATCATATCCAAGATGGCTCATCAAGAGATGGGTCAGACGTTTTGGAGAGAATGATGCCCTGGCGCTCGCGGAGTCGGGCAATACGGTCCCCCCCCTCACTATCCGCGTAAATACCCTTAAAGCGACGAGAAAAGCGGTGCTCAACAGGCTCTCCGAGATGGGTATCCACGGGGATGCGACGTTTTTCTCTCCTGATGGTATAAAAATCGCAAAATCTCATACATTCAGGGAGCTTTCGGCATTCAGTGACTGCCTGCTGGTCCAAGACGAGGCATCTCAGCTAATCACTTACCTTCTGGAGCCCCGTCCGGAGGAAATGATTCTTGATGCATGCGCTGCGCCAGGCGGAAAAACATCGCACATTGCCCAAGTCATGGGAGACAGGGGAAAGATCATCGCGGCAGATACTGATGAAAAGAGACTTGACCTCTTGAAAGAAAACGTATCGAACCTCGGCATAACTTCGGTCAGTACCATGCTGGCAAATATTTTAAACTGCTCATTCGAGAAGACCTTTGACAGGATCCTCCTTGATGCACCATGCTCCTCGCTAGGTGTGATCAGAAAGAATCCGGACGTGAAATACAGACACGCGTCCAGAGACCTGCCTGCTTTCAGGGAAAAGCAACTCGGCCTCCTTCGTTCTGTCGCACGTTTCCTGAGACCGGGCGGCGTCCTAGTTTATTCTGTATGCTCCACAGAACCTGAAGAGGGCGAAGAGGTGATAAAAGAGTTCTTGAAGGATTCCCGGGATTTTTATATTATAGACACTACCCTTTCATTCTTGAGAGGTTTTGTAAAAAACGGTTTCTTCAGGACCTATCCGCATAAAAACGATATGGATGGGTTCTTTGGAGTAAGGCTTTGCAGAAAGGCTTGAAAAGACTCATAACAATTCCGGCATATATCCTGGCTTTTCTTCTTATGGGCCTCGTGTCGGGATACCTTGCCTTCAAGATACTAAGTTTCAGCAAGACCGTTGAGGTGCCTGACCTTAGGGGAAGGACTCTTTTTGAGGCCAACGATCTATTGAACAAGAAAGGACTTTATCTGAAAGTGGAAGGAGAAGACTATGACGACACGGTTGTTGCGGGCCGTATCGTAAGGCAGGACGTTCCTCCGTCAAATAAAGTTAAAGAGCAGAGGGGGATCAAGGTGTTTCTGAGCAAGGGACCAAAGATCTGGTCCATCCCCGAACTTTCGGGCAGAACTTTAGAGGAGGCAGGGTCTGTTGCGAGTGCGAGCGGGTTGAGGATCGAGAAGATTATCCGAATTCATTCCCCTACTGTCGAAAATGACGTGGTGATCGCGCAGAGGCCGACCCCCGATGAAGCCGCCGGAGGAGGTGCTCCGCAAAAACCTCAGGACCTGATTGAACAGCACCACGGCCTCACCCTGATCGTGAGTTCTGGCCCCTACAACATGGTCTACATCTGCCCGGATTTTTCCGGAAAGACCAGAGCCGAGATCACCGACATCGCCGAGAAGCTCAGGATAAACCTAGAGTTCACAGGCTCGGGAGAAAGGGCGAAATTACAGAGACCCAAGGCCAGCTCCCTGCTAAAAACAGGAGATACCGTGCACATACAGCTGGAAGGAGGATAAGCGAGAATGACAAAAATAGCTCCGTCGATTTTATCTGCCGACTTTATGAGACTCGGCGAAGAGATAAGAGCGGCCGAGGCTGCTGGTGTCGACATGCTCCACATAGATATAATGGACGGACATTTCGTGCCTAATATCACAATCGGCCCTTTTGTTGTTGAAGCCATCAGAAAAACGACCTCGCTTCCCCTAGATGTTCATTTGATGATAGAGGAACCGGACAGGTACATCGCAGACTTCATCAAGGCGGGCGCCGATTATCTTACCGTTCATCTCGAAGCCTCGGTGCACCTCCACAGGACCGTGCACTGGATAAAGGACAGCGGCGTGAAAGCAGGGGTCTCCCTGAATCCGGCAACCCCTGTATGGAGTCTGGATCATATTCTTTCAGACCTTGACCTCGTTCTCCTCATGTCTGTCAATCCGGGCTTTGGCGGACAAGGATTTATCACCCAGGTGATCGACAAAATAAAGACCGTGAAATGCATGTTAATGGAAAAGGGCCTGCCAGCTCTCATAGAAGTTGACGGAGGGATCAAATACGAGAATGTTAAAAAGGTTGCCGATGCGGGAGCTGACATGCTTGTCATGGGCTCCGCCTTCTTTTCTTCCGGCAGTTACAAGGAACTCACATTAAGACTGAGGAAGGTGCTGGGTGGTTGACAACCTCTTTTGTGAAGCAGAGCGTTTGAGGGAACGCTCACAGTACCGTGAGGCACTCTCGCTCTATGGGAAGGTCCTGAAGGGCTATAGAGAAAGTGGCAATGAAGAGGGCTTGCTCGACTGTCTCCTCTCCCTGGGCGACACCAGCAGGATGACAGGAGCTTTTGTAAATGCCTCCGAATTTTACATCAGAGCGCTGTCTCTGGGCACACAGCTGCGGAATAGAGTAGTTCGTGCTGATGCACTGGTCGGGCTCGGTCTGTCTAAAAGGGCCTTGGGCGAATGGCAGTCTGCTCTGAGACTATTCTCGGATGCAGGAGAAATCTACAAGAAAATATCCGACACACGGGGAAGCGCCTTTGTACGCTGGGCCGAGGGTGGTGCATTCAGGGTAGGAGGAGACCTCAGAAACTCCTTCAGATCCTTCAAAGAAGCGAAAAGATTATTCGCTTCTCTCGGCGATGACCGAGATGCTCAGAAGGGAGTCGCATACTGTCTCTGCGGTCTCGGGGGTGCCTCCAGGGTAGCAGGCCGCTTTGCCGACTCCATGACCTACTATAACTCCGCTAATAAACTGCTCTCCTCCCTGCGTGACCGCTTCGGTATCGCATATTCGCACTGCGGTATTGGCAACGCGTTCAGGATGAAAGGCGATTTCAGTGAGGCGATTAAACACCTAAGGAGGGCAGAGACCATCTACAAAAGCATTGGGGATGTTGTGAGTTATTCTTACACGCTTTGGAGCATCGGTATGACGCACCTCATGAACAGAAGGTTCAGAAGGGCTGAGGCTTCTTTTCAGAGAGCCTCTTCACAGTTCATAAAGACAAAGGACCGGAGAGGGACCATTTATTGCAGACTCGGCCTCGGTGAGATGTCGTATCTGAAAGGTGATACGGGACAGGCAAAGAAAGTCCTGCGTTCAGCGCTCAAAGATTCCCTCAAGTACCGTTTCGCAATCGAAACATGCCATTGCAGAATGCTTCTCTGTTCAGTTAACGGCGGGGCGAGCGATCATGGTTGCTACCGGGCCATCTCCTCGGAGCTACGATTCCGCGGACTTCCCTTCAACATCCCGTAAAGTAACGTCATGGGTATAATGAACCTCCCCAATACGCTCACATTGACGAGAATCGTCTTTATACCTCTCTTCGTCACATCTGTGATTTACAACTGTTACAATTACGCGCTTTACCTCTTCCTATTTGCGGCACTAACCGATATGTTAGACGGGCTGATCGCCCGCATCAGAAACCAGAAGACAGCGCTTGGAACTTTTCTGGACCCGCTGGCAGACAAGTTTCTCCTCGTCACGTCTTTCATCCTCTTTGCGATCTATCACAAAGTACCGGTATGGCTCACTATTACGATTATCAGCAGGGACGTTATAGTGGTGACCGGCTGGGTCGTAATCTATCTCGTCTACGACACCGCAAAGGTAGAACCCTCGATGCTCGGCAAGATAGCCATCGCTTTTCAGCTCATCCTCATCTGCTACATACTGCTTGGTATTAATCTGCCCAAGCTCCCAGACATTCGTAACTATCTGATATGGATCACAGCGCTATTTACAATACTCTCAGCACTGCATTATATTTATAGGGAACTTACACGATCCAATGCATAACCATTCCTGCACTGAGATAGAAGCAGTATCGCCAGACAGCCCTGCCTCCCACGCCGGACTGGCTGTCGGAGATGAAATCATCTCTATAAACGGCCACCGCATCCAGGACGTGATTGATGTCATGTTCTACCGGAGTGAGAAAGAAATGAGCTTCGTGTTAAAAAGAAAAGACAAGCGAGTGACCTGCCGACTTACCCTAAAGGAAGGAGAGGATCTCGGGATCGAGCTGAAGCCCTTCAAGATAAAGACCTGCACCAACAGGTGCATTTTCTGCTTTGTGAATCAGCTTCCCAGAGGACTGCGGAAGAACCTCTACGTCAAAGACGAAGACTACCGGATGTCTTTTCTATATGGCAATTACATAACCCTTACCAATCTCACCTCCCACGACAAGAAGAGGATAGCCCAGCAGAGATTGAGCCCCCTCTATCTCTCGATCCATTCCACGAATAGGACAGTCCGGAACACCATCCTCGGGAACCAAAAGGCACAGAACGTTCTGAAAGAAATAGAGTTCTTCAAAGAACATAAAATAAGGATGCATTGCCAGATCGTCCTCTCCCCCGGGTTTAATGACGGCAAGGAGCTTGAAAGGACGATAAGGGACCTATATAAATTCTATCCGTACGTTTCTTCTATCGCCGTTGTGCCGGTCGGCCTCACTGAGCATAGGAAGGCCGGCCCCAGAACCAGACCTGTAGAAAAAGGTGACGCACTGTTGGCGTTGGACCTCATAGACTCCTTCCAGAAAAGGTTCATGAAAAAGCACGGTGAACCCATAGTATACGGGTCTGATGAGATGTATATCAAAGCCGGGATAGAATTCAAACCTCTGCGGGAATACGGCGATCTGCCCCAGATAGAGAATGGGGTCGGCATGGTCCCCCTCTTCCTCCACCAGTCCAGGAGAATAAAGGTCCAGCTTGATAAAGTCACCAGGAGATTCGTCTCCTTCACCGGCACTTCCTTCTTACCGTATCTCGCAAAGTTCGCTGACAGGCTCAACAAGAGCGGTTTCGACCTCCATATAGTGCCTGTGAAGAATACATATTTCGGGGAGAGTATAACTGTCGCCGGACTTCTTACCGGAAGGGACGTTATGAAGGTCCTGTCAGATTATGTAAAAAAAGACGATACGCTGCTTGTACCCGACGTAGTGACTAAAGAGGGCTGTAATGTCTTTCTGGACAACGTAACAATAAAGGATCTGGAAGACCTTCTGGGCGTAAAAACCGTGCTCATTCCAGCGACGCCGAAAGGACTGGTCGACGCTATGACTGCACTGGCATAAGCGAGTTGTGGAGGCATGTGAGAATTGGCGGTAAGACACGTGTGGTCGGGCTCCTCGGGTA
>CAZNTS010000395.1:0-12839 GCA_964576045.1 uncultured Nitrospiraceae bacterium
CCATTCGCACGAGGAATGGGCCTGTGTGCGAAAATACTATTTTTTCTGAAGTAATTCAAAAGATTTTGAAGACTTTTCTGCTGCTGCCTGGGCCTTTTTCGCAGCTTCCTGGGCCGCCTTTGCAGCTGCCTCTGCCCTTTCTGCGGCTGCATCAGCCCTTCCGCAACAATCCTTCAGGCTCTGGGTTGTGGCCTCGAGTTTACTGATCCTGTCAACAAGAGGATCTATCTGCTGTTTCACGTACTCCTTTGAGGCACATCCATAAGAAAAACCCGCCAAAATGCTTAATACTGCCAGGAGAGATAAGGTTTTTTGCATCATTCTCACCCCCTTTCGGCACGTAATAATTCACGCAACCCATATTTACACTAACACTCTACAAGAAAGAACTCCAGAGAACAACAAGACGTCGAATTCGAAGCATTGAAGGGGCGGAGAGCGACCTGCGCTTAGGCGAGTGAAAACCTTCTGTGTGACAGAGTGGTAACTGCTCCGCAGAACAGAAAGGAACAAAAAAAACAGCAAGAGTAATAATGCGTTTGCAGATGCATTCTTCACAAGTGGCCCCGATTTCAAAAAGCTCTTGTGAGGTATGATTGCCCCGGCCTTTTTGATGAGAATCTTCACTCCAGAACTAGAAGTTGATCTATTCTTCTCTTCAGAAATATTTACGCAGATCAGTTCCCACAGGAAAATATGAACGGTTCTTACTGATAGTGGCGTCACATCAGCATGAGAGGTTCTCTCGACGCCGAATCTACCCGTCAAATCACACGAGAGAGGAGACACGGCATAGGAAAGGAAATAAAGAGAGAAAATTAGGGTAAGGACAGGTCTGTTTCTGCTGGTTAGCGGTACCATATCGGCAATTCAACACCCCTTCTTCAGCAGTCAGGGATTAAGATTACAACATCTTCATACAATCTATCAGATAAAAAGAATGCCGTCAATGTAAATGCAACCTCCCACCAATCATAAAGAACGTAAAATGATCATGCCCATAGGTGAAAACACCCTGCCCGTCTACAGCTGTGTATTGATGATCCCAGCCCAGCTTGACTCATATCCCACTTCCTCCTCCTCATCCTCTGCTAGGAAGGGGTAGCTCTCGGTGAGACTGGCCAGAAGAGAACGTCTCTCACTTACCGGCAACGTCAGGTAGAGCGGGGATTCCATCAGGATGGAAATCAGATGTTTCATCGCGTTACGGCTCATGCTGCGCCTCCTTATGAAGAATAACTATCAATTTCCATGCCAAGAATCGGCATCTTGAAATTCTCTGGGACTTCTGGGCGGGAATAGCCACGATTTGGGACCTGCATCATAAAATTGTAATGGGGAAGTTTCAATGATGTCTTCAAGTCATAAAATAGGATCATGTTGATACTAAAGGCCTTGAAGACATTTCGAGTCCCCTATGCATCACATTATTAAACGTTTTTGGGGAGGTTAAAGCAGAACAAGGAGGCTAATTAGGCAGAACGACAGAACCAACGAGAAAGGTACACAACTTGTCTGATGAAGAATTACTGCTTCCCGTTTTAAGGACCACGGTACTCAAAAGAGGACACTCCGCGCTTTTTCATTCCAGAATCTTCCCCATAAGAACCTCATCTATGTAATCGTTTCCGACCCAAAACCTTTTTCGCCTGGTACCCTCCTCCTGAAACCCTGCGCGGCTGAACAGATGGAGAGAACGTTTGTTGGTCGTGAAGATGCCCGCCTCCAACTTCTTGAAACCGTGCTCTCTTGCCCATTCAGCGGCATACTCTAGCATGTGCGACCCGATTCCAATACCACGGAAGGCCTCCGCAAGATGCAGACCTACCCTAAGGATATGGCCTGTCTGGGGGTTCTGTCCTTCATCCGCCTGGAGGGCACCAAGGCTACCCACCACTGTTCCATTCACCTCGGCGACTAGAAGCAGGTTCTCCTCACGGTCCATCCCCCGGATATAATCCTTTTCCGATTCGGCATTCTTGCCGTACTGTTCCATCAATACATAGCTTCTCTCAGGCGAAGTGGACTTCAAGGTCTTGAGTATCGCGCCTGCGTCCTCCGGCATTGCCCCTCTGAGGGTAACCTCTGCACCGTTGTCCGTCGGGAATTTCTGTACCTCTTGCATGCTCTCGGTCTTCCTCGATAATCGCCTTTTAAATTATACATCTAACTCATAATACTCACAACTTTTAATAATAGCCTGGCAATGGTGGAAACAGGCTGGTATAATAGCAGCAATGAAGAGATATACTGGCAACACCTTGACAGTACTGTGAACGCATACAGGACAGAGAAAGATTCGCTGGGAGAGGTGAAAGTTCCCGGGGACGCATACTGGGGAGCGCAGACCCAGAGGGCCCTCGAGAATTTTCCGGTCAGCGGGATCACGTTCCCAGCCGTCTTTATCCGCTCGCTCAGCCTCATAAAACAATCTTGTGCGGCTGTTAATGCAGATCTCGGTCTGCTCGGTCCGGGTATAGCAGATGCCCTCATTCGTGCGTGCAAAGAAGTGGTAGAAGGCAAGCTCAGCAGCCAGTTTCCCCTTGACATATTTCAGACGGGCTCAGGAACGTCCACCAACATGAATGCGAATGAGGTAATCGCTACGAGAGCGAATGAGATGCTCACAGGATCGAAGAATACTAGGAACCCCGTCCATCCCAATGACCACGTGAATATGGGCCAGTCATCCAATGATGTGATCCCAACCGCCATACATGTTTCCGCGTATCTCCATACAAAAGAGCTCCTTATGCCCGCTATTGAATTGCTTCGCGAGGTTCTCACCGAAAAGCAACAGGGATATCACTCACTGGTAAAGACGGGAAGAACCCATCTCATGGATGCTATGCCCATTACCGTTGAACAAGAGCTGTCGGGATGGGCGACACAAATGCAGTACTCCCTTGAAAGGATCCGAACGGCTTTGCCAAGGCTCACCGAACTTGCCATAGGAGGGACCGCGGTGGGTACAGGGGTCAATACCCCTCCCGACTTTGGGGCAAAGGTTTCGAAAGTATTGTCCGGACTCACCGGTATAGAGTTTAAGGAGGCGGGTAATCACTTCGAGGCGCAATCGGCACAGGACGCGATCACAGGTCTTTCAGGACAGCTTAAGACATACGCTACCACCCTGATGAAGATCGCAAACGACCTGCGGTGGATGAACAGTGGTCCTATAGCGGGACTTTCCGAAATACGGTTGCCGTCCCTCCAGCCCGGTTCTTCTATAATGCCAGGGAAAGTGAACCCCGTGATCTCAGAGGCAGTGAGGATGGTATGCGCTCAGGTAATCGGAAACGATACGGTGATCGCTATTTCCAATGCGATGGGGGACTTTCAGCTCAATGTGATGCTGCCAGTTATTGCCCATAATATCATCGAATCAATCACTATCCTCGCAAATTCGTCCCGCCTGCTTGCAGACAAGGTGATACGAGGGTTTGAGGTAAATACGGAAAGAGTTATGGATCTTGTTCATAGGAGCCCGATAACTGCCACCGTCCTGAATCCGATCATAGGTTACGATAGAGCGGCTGAAGTGGTTAAGAAAGCGTTGATTGAGAAGAAGCCTGTCAAGCAGGTAGCAATAGAGATGGGATATCTCTCCAAAGAAGAAGCCGACAGGATGCTGGACCCCGCGATAATGACGAGGCCCGGATTTTCGGAAAAGTGACGCCTAATCCTACTGTCCTTCCCTGTTCTTTGCCTTGGGCTGGGAAATGAAAGAGGCATCGCCTATAATATTCTTGGCATTTATTCTCACGGCTCTATAGTAGCGTCCCAGTTCAGAATCGAGACCCTTTAAATCCCCCTTGCCGGTGATTCTTATCACCACGCAACGGTATCCTTCCCTCACTTTCTCATATGAAGTGAGAATGCTCTGCAGCCGAAAACCACAGTCTCTAATAATGTCAGCCACCGCCTTAATCGTTCCAGGTCTGTCTTCAAGGATGAGATATATCCTGTTTCCGCCGTGCCGTACTCCAGTAATGTCCACGAGGACACGGAAGATGTCCCTATCGGAAATGATTCCAACGATTAGACCGCCTTCAAGAACAGGCAGGCAGCCCACCCCCTGATCAAACATTAGCATTGCGGCCTCTTCCACCGGGGTCTCGGGCGAGGTAGTAACGACCTTCGTATGCATCAGATCTCCGACTTTTGTTTTTGCGAGGAGATAGTGAAGTTCGTACATATCCAGAGTCGTAGCCTTGGAAGGGCTGAATTCCTTGATGTCCCTGTCGGAAATTATGCCTTTAAGCCTGCCTTTCTTTACCACGGGAATGTGTTTTATCTTTCTCTCCTTCATCAGTTTCAGAGCGTCAGTTACGCTGTCATCAGGGCCCACAGTAAATACCTTCCTTGTCATCCAATGAGATACGAACATTTGCTCACCTCCGTAATTTCTAATTCTGCTTATGTCACACTCCCAGATACGCCGCTCTCACATGCTCGTTATTGAGCAGTCCCTCACCCGTGCCCTGCATTACCCGCCTGCCGCTTTCCAGCACATAAGCCCTGTCAGAGATGGCAAGAGTCTGCTTGACGTTCTGTTCCACAATGAGGACTGTTGTTCCTTCTTCCCGTATCTTTCTTATCACATTGAATATCTCACGTACAAGGATCGGCGCAAGTCCAAGGGAAGGCTCATCAAACATAAGCAGCTTTGGCAACGACATCAGTCCCCTTCCTATGGCCACCATCTGCTGCTCACCTCCGCTTAACGTGCCCGCAACCTGTCTTACGCGTTCCTTGAGCCTAGGGAAAAGGTCGAATACCATCTCCTTGGTCCTCTGTCTCTGCCTCTTCGCTTCACCTCTCAAAGATCCCATATCAAGATTTTCTTCAACCGTCATCTCTACAAAAAGCCTCCTCGCCTCTGGACAAAGGGCCATCCCTTTCTCTATGAGCATGTATGCCTCAATCTCGTGGACCGCCATACCGTCAAAAAGTATTTCCCCTTTCCGGGGTCTCAATATCCCCGAAATTGTCTTTAAAGTCGTAGATTTCCCGGCCCCGTTGGCTCCAATAAGGGCCACTACTTCACCCTTCTTCACTTGGAAGGAGAGGTCCCACACCACCTGAACATCTCCATAATAAACATCGATGTTCCTTACCTCAAGCATTCTTCTCCTCCCCCAGATATGCCTCAACCACAATGCGATTGGATGAGATCTCCTTCGGCGTTCCCTCTGCAATCTTCTCACCGTAATTGAGAACCACTATCCTGTCTGAAATAGACATGATCACCTTCATGTGGTGCTCGATGATCATGATCGTGACCCCTCTTTCCTTTATGCCCTTAATGATCTCGATAGACTCATCAAGCTCAGCAGGGTTTAGTCCGGCAAAGGACTCGTCCAGCAGCAACAGTTCGGGTTGTGTCGCAAGTGCCCTTGCAATCTCGAGCTTCTTTCGCTTTCCTAAGGGTAGGCCCTTAGAAATCATGTCTCTGTCATCAAAAAGACCAGTGAACCTGATTGTCTCCAGCGCGATCTCTTCGGCTTGGTCCTTGGTCTTTACCCTCAGAAACGCTGACGCGATCACGTTGTCAAAAACGCTCATCCGTTGTAACGGTTTTACCACTTGAAAGGTCCTGGCGATACCGAGTCTACAGACCTGGTGAGGCTTGAGACCAGATATCTTTCGCTCCTTAAAGAAAACCTCGCCCCGCGATGGTTTATGGAAACCATTTACTACGTTGAACATGGTCGTCTTTCCCGCCCCGTTCGGTCCGATGAGCCCAAGGATCTCCCCCTCCCTGGTCTCGAAAGAGACTTGATTTATAGCGGCAAGTCCCCCAAAGAACATCGCAACGTTTCTCACGTCCAGCAGGCTCATCGGGAAGCGCCCTTTATTCCCACAAGTCTTGCAAGCTTGCGGCTGTCACCGACAATCCCATTCGGCAGAAAAATGATAATTACTATGAGCAGGATACCGAAGAGCGTCTGATAAGCCGTCCCCAGGCCCGGGATGGATCGGATAATCTCTGCGAGCAGAACCATGGTAACCGCGCCGACAAAGGGTCCCCAGTAAGTGGCAACGCCTCCAACCATTACAATCATGATTGTGATAATCGAAATGTCGTGCAGGCCAAAAACAACATGCGGATCGATATATCCCATGTAGTTGGTATAGAATGCGCCGGCCACACCGGTGAGAGCCCCGCTCAAACAGAGTGCAACGGTTTTGTAAAGCGTGGTATTTATTCCCAACGACTCCGCAGCGTCCTGATCCTCCCTGATCGCGACAAAATAATATCCTATCTTCGATTCCATCAACTTTTTCACAACGAAGAACGCTGCAACTGCGATCATGAGTATGATGTAGTAGTACCACGTCTTCTCAACCCAAGTCCTCTCCCGTAGCATGATACCGAGAGACCCCCCAGTAATATCCACAAGGTTCTCGGAGCTTATCCTCATCACTTCGCCGCTGGCCAGGGTAGCGAGTGCAAAGAAAGGCCCCCTGAGCCTCAGAACGATGAAGCCCAAGATGAAAGCAAAGAGGGTGACGATGACGATGCTGATAGGGATCCCCCACCACGGCGACAAGTTGAGTTTGGAATATAGGATTCCAGCAGTGTAAGCTCCGACGCCGAAGTAGGCGGCGTGGCCGAAAGAGACCTGACCGCAGTATCCTCCTAGGAGATTCCACGCGATACCGATAGTCGTCCACATGATCACGAGTATTAGTATGTGCATGATGTACGTACTGAAACCGGCGAATGGCAACACCGCAAAGAATGCGAGGGTGATGAGAGGAGCGAATTTTCTCATCTGCCCAGCTTCCTTTTCCTTAGGAGGGATGCAACGCCCCCCGGCAGGAATATAAGACACGCTACGAATATGACAAACCTGCCTACAGGAGCCCACCCCATACCTAGGTATGTGGATGTCATGGACTCGAAGATCCCAAGTATGAGACCTCCGAGTATCGCTCCCACGGTGGAACCGAGCCCACCAAGAATAGTGATTACGAAGGCGATAAGTGTAAACTGTCCACCTAAGGCAGGATATAGGTAATAGATGGGAATGAACAGACACCCTGCCGCGCCAACAAGTCCAGAACCTATCCCGAAGGTGACCACACGCATCAGCTTTACGTTTACTCCCATAAGAAGTGCTGCATCCTGGTCTTGGGCTGTTGCCCGTATCGACTTCCCGGTGTCCGTTTTCGAGAGAAAGAACCATAGCACAATGGTGATCACGACGGCAAAGATGAAGGAAACGGTCCAGGGGACCGATAGAGAAAGTTCGATAGGAGAGGTCTTCCAGTAGTCGCTGAGATACCAGGCGTCGGTGGCATAGCTCACAGGCGTGGAGCGATAGTCGGATTTGAAGAATATGGTTGCGAGATTCGACAGAACCATGCCTATCCCCACGGTCAGTATGACTTGGTTCTCGGGCAGGATCGAATCAACCTTAAGCACAGGGTTGATGAGAAACTTCTGGAGCGCGACACCGAGGCCGAAAAGCAGAGGTGTCGCAATAAAAACGGACATGTAAGGGTCCACGTGAAAAAGAACGAACATCCAGTAAGCTATATACATGGCGATCATCATGAGCTCGCCATGGGCAAGGTTGATGATCTTCATCACACCCATGATGAGCGTCATACCAAGGCCGATCAAAGCGTATAGACCGCCGATGAGCAGCCCCTGAACGAGCGTCTGGAGAAAGACCTCTAGATTCACGACGCAACTCCCTAAATATTAGAATTCAGATCTCTAATACCCTGTCGCTACCTTCTCTCTTCTCTCCCGCCATGTGGGTATCGGGAAGATGTATTTCCTGCCGGCAAGTTTCTGAGGCCAGATAGTTTCGAACGTTCCCTTTCCAACCTGTATCACCAGTGTTTCCATGAAGTTCTGGTTCTGATATCCTTCCTTGTCCTCGAACTTAACCGGACCAAAAGCGGTCATCATGCTGGTGGTCTTGAGAGCGTCGCGAATCTTATCGGGCGTCCAGGTCTTCGCTTTATCCAGAGCGTTTCTCACAACGAAAAGAGCGGAATATGCCGATGCCCCGTGGTATGAGGGGTAAGCGCCATACTTGGACTTGTACTTTCCGGCGTACTCTTGCGCTCCAGGGTATTGCAGTTGCTCCGTCCACAACGTGGCGCTGACCACATACTCCGCAGCGTCTTTCGCATTCTCGATGAATTCAGGGATCGCGAACCCTGCTGCGCCTCCCGCAAATAGCTTTGCCTCGAGCCTCAGTTCCTTGATTTGTTTCATGAGGAGCGACGCATCCATAACGTAGGAGATCATGTATACCACATCGGATTGGGCCGCCTTGACTTTTGTGAGAAGAGGCTTAAAGTCCACAGAGCCGGCTTCGTATTTCTCCTTGAGCAGGATCTTGATCCCCAGCTTCTTCGCATCCCTCTCCATGGCGTCCGCGCCGGATGTACCAAACGCTGAGCTCTCATAAAGGATTACCATGGTCTTCGGTTTGACAACATCCCTCAGGAATGAAATGAGGCCGTCTGCGTAGTGGTCGTTGACCGCGTTCTGGCGGAAAACATATTTATAATGCTGCTGCGTAATATTGTCGTCTGCGCTCGCAACGACAAGATAAGGGGTCTTTCTCTCTTCGGCGACGGCTGCCACGGCTTTTGCGCATGCTGAAGTATACTCCCCCACAATTATTGGCTGTTTTTTCACGTCGATCAGTTTCTCGACAATAGCCCTCGACGTCTCAGGCTTTGCGCCCGAATCTTCAAAACCGAGGACTAGCTTCTTCTTCAGAATGCCACCCTTTGCATTGATCTCTTCCGCAGCCATTTCAAAGGAGCGCTTCATCATTTCACCGAACTTCGCCTGTTTTCCCGTAAGGGGCAAGGGGATAACCAGTTCAAATGTGTCTGCGGCAAAAAGTGTTGCGGGGCAAATGCCCAAGACAAAAACCAGGATTACGATCAGCGACAAACGTCTCATTGGGACCTCCTTGATTTCAAACCATTTTCCCTGACTATGCCGTAACCGATACCATCGGCTCTGAACTTATCACGACTATAAACCATATTCTAAGAGAAAACTTTTTCAGAATCCATTCGAAAAGGAGGACGGTCATCCTGAAAACTGTTCCGGTGAAGCCTTCTTGTTCGCGTTCGAGATCTGTGCCTTCATGAATTCCCGGTTCAGCTTTGCGATAAACGACACCTTGATCCCCTTGGGGCAGACAGCCTCGCATTCATAATGATTGCTGCAGTTGCCAAAGCCCTGGTTAAGCATCTCCTCGGTCATACAGCATACCCGGTGCGCTGCCTCAATATTTCCCTGGGGCAGCAGAGCCAAGTGTGATACCTTTGCAGCAGTAAAGAGCATTGCGGAGCCGTTAGGGCACCCCGCTACGCACGCGCCGCAGCCAATGCATTCAGCGGCGTCCATCGCCCTGTCGCCATCGTGCTTTGGAACCAAGACAGCATTTGCATCAGGAACGCCCCCCGTATGGACGGAGATATAGCCGCCTGACTGGATGATACGGTCGAGGGCACTGCGGTCGACGATGAGGTCTTTGATAACAGGGAAGGCCCTGGAGCGCCAAGGTTCAATATAGATGGCGTCACCGTCATTAAAGTGCCTCATGTGAAGCTGACAGACAGTCGTCTTCTCCAGTGGTCCATGGGGAATGCCGTTTATCACCTGACCGCAGGAGCCGCAAATGCCCTCACGGCAATCGTGGTCAAAGGCGATAGGCTCCTTCCCGGCCTTGATCAAGTCTTCATTCACAACATCAAGCATTTCGAGAAAGGACATGTCGGGGCTTATATACTTTGCCTTATACTGCTCCAGCCTGCCTCCCTCGGCATGACTTTTTTGTCGCCATACAAATAATGTAAGATTCATCGTCTGACTCCAAGTATTCTTGTAGTTCCGGGCTGGACACGGAATCCAGCGCTTCTATCCCTCTCCCGATACCCACCTTCGCGAGAATAATTTTCTAAGGATATTTCAGATATTTCCTGAAACACTGAAATTTGTGTTCCACAAACTGATGCCTTCATCACTTATAGCTCCTTGTTGCTAGCGGCACATTTTCGAATACCAGAGGTTCCCTGTGAAGTTCGGGTTCTTTGTCATCGCCCTTAAACTCCCATGCCGCGACATAGCAGAAATTATCATCATCCCGCCTGGCCTCTCCGTCAAGCATCTGGTACTCGATGCGGAAATGACCTCCGCAGGATTCCCTGCGATGAAGAGCATCGCGGACCAAGAGTTCCGCAAACTCCAGGAAGTCTGCAACGCGTCCGGCCTTTTCGAGCTCCTGGTTCAGCTCAAGGCCGCTCCCAGGGATCCGCACATTGCTCCAAAATTCCGCTCGTATCTCGGGGATCAGTTTTAGCGCCCCGCAAAGGCTTTCCTCGCTGCGGGCCATCCCGGCGTTGTCCCACATGATTTTTCCAAGCTCACGGTGTATCTCGCTTACGGTCTTGTTCCCTTTCAGCGACAGCAGTTTCCTTGTGCGGGCATTCACAACTTCCCGGGATCTCCTGAACTCATCGTGGTCGGCATTCACTTTACCGGGTGTAGTCTGTGCAAGGTAGTCCGAGATGGTGTATGGGATTATGAAATATCCATCGGCCAGCCCTTGCATAAGCGCGCTTGCCCCGAGGCGGTTCGCCCCATGGTCAGAGAAGTTTGCCTCACCCAAGGCAAAAAGTCCTGGGACTGTGGTCTGAAGGTTGTAGTCCACCCAGAGACCTCCCATAGCATAATGAGGAGCAGGGTAGATACGCATAGGCTGCCTGTATGCATCTTCTGCAGTGATTTTCTCGTACATGTCAAAGAGGTTTCCGTAACGCCCGCGTATCGTGTCTTCCCCCAAACGTTTTATCGCATCGGAAAAATCGAGGTAGACGCCGCGGCCACCGGGACCTATGCCTCTGCCTTCATCGCAGACCTCTTTAGCCGCACGTGACGTGACGTCACGTGCAGCCAGATTTCCGTAGGAAGGATATTTCCGTTCCAAATAATAATCGCGCTCTCCCTCCGAGATTTCGTTCGGAGGCCGCGCATCGCCTTTTTTCTTCGGCACCCAGACCCTTCCGTCATTTCTAAGGGACTCCGACATGAGGGTCAGCTTGGACTGGTGCTCCCCTGTGACAGGGATACAAGTCGGATGGATTTGGGTGAAGCACGGATTCGCAAAAAAAGCCCCTTTTCTGTAAGCCCTATATGTGGCGGTCACATTGGACCCTGCTGCATTAGTGGAAAGATAAAATACATTAGAGTATCCTCCGGTGCATAGACAGACTGCATCACCCGCGTACGAGCTTATTTCTCCCGTCACCAGATCTCGCACGGTAACACCTCTTGCCTCGCCACCAACCATAACAAGGTCCAGCATCTCCGTGCGGGGATGCAGGCGTATGCGTCTCGCTCTTATCTGCCGGGAGAGGGCTGAATAGGCCCCGATCAGCAACTGTTGTCCGGTCTGTCCCCTCGCGTAAAAGGTGCGGGAGACTTGGGCTCCACCGAAGGAGCGGTTCTCGAGATAACCTGCATAGTCACGGGCAAAAGGAACTCCCTGTGCCACGCACTGATCGATAATATTTCTGCTTACCGTTGCAAGCCGATAGACATTCGCCTCCCTTGCCCTGAAATCCCCACCCTTAATAGTGTCGTAGAAAAGTCGGAATATGCTGTCCCCATCATTTGCATAATTCTTGGCTGCATTGATGCCGCCTTGTGCTGCTATGCTATGGCCCCTGCGGGGGCTATCCTGATAACAGAATGCCTCAACATTGTAGCCTAGTTCCCCAAGCGTAGCCGCGGCGGACGCACCTGCAAGCCCTGTTCCGACCACAATTATCGTGTATTTCCGTTTATTGGCGGGATTCACCAGCTTCATTTCATGACGACGTCTTTCCCATTTGTCTGCCAGCGAACCGGATGGACATTTTCCGTCGAGTACCATAGTTTCCTCTCCCTAACCTTTCAGTACTCCTATGAATATGATTACCGGTATTGCGACATATCCGAGGAAAAGGATGACAGCAACAAACTTTCCGGATTTTACGACCAAGGGAAAAGTCATGTCATTGGTCAGCCCCAGCGTCTGGAGGGAACTCTGTATGCCATGGGTGAGATGAAGCGCAAGGGCGATAAGAGAAACTATATAAGTCGATGAGACAACGGCTTTCTGGAAACTGAACACAACCATATGAAATACGTCAGGCCGTCCGAAAGCATCCAGGTTCCTGACCGAAGCGATATCGGGGTTTGTGACCTGAAAAGTGAACTGAAGGAGGTGGTAGATAAGGAAGGCCCCTATGATCAGCCCCGTCCAGATCATGCTTTTGCCTGTGAAGGTCGCACTGAGATTCTTGCTGACTTCATAGGTCTGCTGTTTTGCCCCGCTATTTTCAAGGGTAAGCTGGATACCGAAAAAAACGTGAACCCCGAAAAGAACAACCATGACAAACCTGTACGGCCAGACAAGGGGACCGAGTTCATGGAGCTTCGCTGCATAGGTATTGATACCGTTGGGCCCACCAAAAATTGAGGTGTTTCCAAGTAGGTGCATAATGACAAAAAGCACCATCATGAGGCCGCTGACGCTCATGACGATCTTCCTGCCCACTGAGCTTTTTAGAAATTTCATATACTATTTTCTCGCGAGCCCTGTCTTCCTTGCCGCCTCGGCTACGGCATGAGCGACATTTGTGACTACCTTGCGGTCAAAGCCACTCGGTATGACGTAATCCTCATGAAGCTCGTCATCCTTTACCATATGTGCAATTGCCCTTGCAGCAGCAAATTTCACCTCTTCGTTAACGCCCATCGATCTGACATCCAGAAGTCCCCTGAATATGCCAGGGAAACCAAG
>CAZNTS010000396.1:0-12537 GCA_964576045.1 uncultured Nitrospiraceae bacterium
CGAGGTCCGCTTCGCTTCTCATAGTCTCGACCTCGGCCCCCAGTGGGATCAAAACGATAAACTTCGCTCCCTTGCTCTTCTCGCTCTCGACCCGGACACTTCCACCGTGCAATTCCACAAGCCTCCTTGTCAGGAAAAGACCAAGGCCAGTGCCTCCGTATCTCTTCTGGTATGGAGATTCCAGCTGTCTGAACGACTGGAATAGTTTCGGGATGTCATCTTTAGCAATGCCGATGCCCGTGTCTTCGACACTGATTTCAACGCACTTACCGTTGCGCCCAAGGTCTAATGTTTCAGGTTGCCGATCCTTGTTGCCGTCGGATCCATGAGGGCTGAAATCAGGACATTGAACCTTCCGTGCACCTATGAAAATCGCTCCTCCGTCAGGGGTGAACTTTATGGCGTTCGAAAGAAGATTCACCACAATCTGCTTGAGCTTCCTCTGGTCGGCAATGACCTCATCCAGCCCCTCCTCAATGCTGTACTCCACCCTTATGCCGTGTTTTGCGGTCTTTTCCCTAAACATGCCGAGAGAAGATTTTATGAGTTCATTCAAAGAAAATTCCCTCTGCTCGAGGCTCATTGAACCCGACTCTAACTTGCTCAGGTCAAGGATATCGTTAATGAGGCCCAGCAGGTTTTCACCGCTCAGGAGGATGTCGTTGAGACACTCCTTGTGTTTCTCGCTTACCTGCCCGTAAATGCCGCTGAGCATGGCCTCTGAAAACCCGATAATCGCGTTAAGCGGAGTCCTCAGTTCATGAGACATGTTCGCAAGGAACTCGGACTTTGTCTTGTTTGTAGACTCGGCAATGAGCATTGCCTCTTCTAGCTCAGAGGTTCTTTCCTTCACCTTGGCATCAAGTCGCCGGAGAAGCCGTTCATGTTCGCTGTGGCTTTTGCGGACAAGAGAATAGATGAGTACAGCAGAAACCGCAACGAAGATTATCCCTTTGTATGTCTGGACCAGCGTAAGTAGATTAGCATCGTCGGCCATGGCCCTTACCACATGGTCGGAAAAATAGATATAACAAACGCTCACGACAAAATAGATGCAGGCAATTCGCAAGGGGCTAGAGATTGGTCGCATCTGCACTCAGCTACCTCTCACTGAATTTATGTACAGCCTCCACAAGGGCCATCACACTGTCCAACGGACATTCCGGCAATATTCCGTGACCGAGATTGAAGATATGTCCTTTCGCAAATTCCCCTTTCCAGAGAATATCTTTCACCCTCTCTTCCATATCTTCAGCTGGTAAGAACAGTGCGCACGGGTCAAGATTTCCCTGGACAGCGAATTTCTTCCCCAATGCTCTTACTGCCTCTTTCAGATCTATCCTCCAGTCAATGCCAATGACATCGGCCCCTGTTTTCTTGATCTCTTTCAGGAGCGCAGCACACTCGTTCACAAAGTAGATGACCGGGACACCTTCTCTCTTGAGTTCTGCAATGGCCTTCTTTACATACGGCAGGACAGCTTTCTTGTAATCCTCAGGCGAAAGGGCGCCCGCCCATGTATCGAAAAGCTGCACTGCCTGAGCACCAGCCTTTATCTGGGCGACCAGATAAGACACCACTGTCGCAGTTATCTTGTCCATCAGCAGGTCGAAAAGCCCCGGGTTCTGAAACATGATCCTCTTGGTGTTCATAAAATTCTTTGTACTCCCGCCCTCGATCATATAAGTGGCCAGGGTAAAGGGGGCACCGGAAAAACCTATGAGGGGAACGTTCAGCTTCGATCTGAGGATTCTTATGGTTTCCAGCACAAAAGGCATGCTGTCTTCCGTGTCCGGGATTACGAGCCGGTCCACTGCGGATTTCGTCCTTATGGGGTCGCTAAGAACAGGCCCTTTCTTATCGGAAAACTCAAGGTGCATGCCCATTGCTTCCACAGCGATCAAGATATCCGAAAAAAGTATCGCAGCATCCACCCCCAGCCTTTCCACCGGTTGCAGAGTAACCTTCGCAGCCAGCTCAGGGGTCTTGCAAAGAGTGAGGAAGTCCACCTCGGCACGCACCGCCTGGTATTCCGGGAGGTATCTCCCGGCCTGTCTCATGATCCATACTGGCGTATACGGGACGTCTTCCCCTCTGCACGCCTTTAGAAATACATCTTTCATTATGCCTCCTGTTTTTCCTCATACCGACCACAGAGGTAAGGAGATTCACTGGATAACGCAAAAAGCGGGATCTAACCCTGAATTTTCAGCCCCGCGCCTATCTGTCTCCGCGATCCTATTTTTTCTCCTCAACTGTTAAGGCGGTTCTGCCTTTCTTCATCTTCATGGGCATATAACCGCAGAACGGCTCTTCTTCGAGATAATCACCGTACACCGAATACGCCCTCGCCCTGCAACCGCCGCAGACATTGACGTACTCGCAAGAACCGCATCTGCCTTTGTACTTCTTGAAGTCCCTCAGCTCTTTGAACAGCTCCGAGTTTTCCCATATGTCTTTAAAGGACTGCTGCAGCACATTACCAGCAGGCTTCGGGAAATAGCTGCAGGGAAGAACATCCCCGTCCACTGTGATGAGACATATCAGTTGACCTGCAATACATCCTTTGGAGCCGCCGGTCGAGAACTTCAGGGTCCTGCGCTCGAACTTCACGCGTTCCCCCTTTGCCTTCTGCAGCACAACCCGGTAATAATGTGGTGCACAGGTAGGCCTCACGAGCATATCATGTTCGTCCTTCTCCATCTGGTAATGCCATTCGAGGATGTCCTCATAGTCCTCCTTCGAAATAAGTTCATCCATGATCTCCTCGCCTCTTCCGGTCGGTACGACCATGAACATGTACCAGGCAGTGGCACCCAGATCTTTGGCAAGCCTGTAGACCTTTGGTATCTCCTCTTGGTTCCGCTTTGTAAAGGAAGAATTGATGATGAATTCGATTCCATGTTCTCTGAAAAGTCTCGCGGCATTGATCGTGCCAGCAAACGCCCCCTGCTGGCTCCTGAAATCGTCATGGACGCTTTCAGTGGAGCCGTCAAGACTGAGGGACACTATCCGTATGCCCGAATCCTTGATCTTCAGGCAGTCCTCTCCCGAGACAAGAGTGCCGTTGGTTGCAAGACACATCCTCAGTGACTTACCCGTTCCATATCTCGCAATGTCGAAGACATCGCTCCTTAATAGCGGCTCGCCCCCGGACAAAACCACTACGGGCTGGGCATAGGCAGCGATGTCATCCAGTATCCTAAAAGCAGTCTCCGTAGGCAGGTCGGGATGTCCTTTGATCTCTGCCTCAGACGCAGAACGACAGTGGACACACCTCAGGTTACATTTCCGCGTAATCTCCCACGCAATCCACTTCGGTTTAAATTCCATATGCGCTTCTGTCTCCTTACACAATTATACTGTCATACGCAAGGTTGCAGACGACGGTCCTATTATACTGCGGGTACCGCCATTTTGTCATTCCAAATATGGGATTCCAAGGCATCGAGCAAAGGCCCGAATGTCGAAGGGTCCAGAGCAGAAACAACCGATGCGTTGAACCGTATCCTCAGGTTAGCGGCTTCATCCGCTGATATCCTGTCGCTCTTGTTGAAGACCAATAGCTGAGGCCTGGAAGAAAGGTCAAGCTCTTCCAGTATCTTTTCGACGGAAGCAATCTGCTGCAGGAACCTCGGGTTGGACGCATCCACTAAGTGTACCAGCACATCGGCGTCTTCCAGCTCTTCCAGCGTCGACTTGAACGCCGACAGCAGGTCCTTCGGAAGGTCCCTGATAAATCCCACGGTATCTGTGATGATGACCTCCCTCTCCCGGGGAAACCTGAGCCTCCTGCTTGCAGTATCGAGGGTCGCGAACATCTTGTCCTCCACAAAGGTGCCGCTTTTCGTGAGCGCATTGAGGAGAGTCGACTTTCCCGCATTGGTGTATCCTATAATCGAAACGATGGGGATACCTGTTGCTACCCTCCTGCGCTTCCGCTGTCTACGCGCCTCCGAGAGAGCCCTGAGCTCTCTTTCGAGCAGAGTGATTCGCTCCCGGACACGCCTCCTGTCGATCTCGAGCTTCATCTCTCCAGGGCCTCTTCCGCCGATGCCTCCCATCAGACGCGACATGGCGGTCCCCTTGCCGGTCAGCCTTGGCAGCCTGTACTTCAGCTGCGCAAGTTCGACCTGAACCTTGCCGTCTCTGCTATGGGCCCTCTGAGCAAAGATATCGAGTATAAGCTGGCAGCGGTCTATTACCTTCAGCTCGGTCAGTTCACCAATGGATTTGGTCTGTGACGGGTTCAGATCCTGGTCGAAAATCAGGAGGGTTGCCCCTTTGTCCATGGCGCTAATGACCAGCTCCTTTATCTTTCCCTCTCCCATCAGGTATTTCGGGTTTATCTCCTTCGGACGTTGGATCACCCTGTCCAGGACAAGGACTCCGCCGGATACAGCAAGTTCATTAAGCTCTTCCATTGAGTCTTCCTGTTCGAATTTCGGATGCGTGGATACGCTGACCAGAATCGCTCTCTCCCTTGTGTCCTTCTGATCGAAAATCCTCTGTCTCGCCATCTCCTCTTCAAGGGCAGTTACAAAGGTGATGAAATCCATATCAAGCTGATAAAAACCCTGTGCAGGCAAGATCTCAACAGCTTTCCCGGAACCAGGAGGCATAAGGTGGGCCAGGAAGATCCTGTCCGGCAGCCGATCCTTAATCCCCAGTGCTGCTATGAGATCGAGCCTCAGAAGGAGAAGATCCGTGAGGTCCTCCTGATTGAGAGATTCTTCTTTCAAGTGGGTATGAATAAGCCTCAGCCCGCGCAAAGACTTCCTACCCAACGGATAATCGGAAAGATCGGGGATAAGGATCCCCTTCGTGTCTCCTGCGATGACATGGGTGATTGAGCCTGAACGGTGTACCAGCAGACCTATCTGCCGGCCTATTTCAGACGATAATTCGGCAAGATATTTTGCAAGCTCAGGAGTAACGACCTTGTCCCCGGGCACCCTCCTGCGATATATCCGCTCGAGCGAGTGGACATCCGCTCCTTTAAGGCCTGAGATGTTGCCGTAGATTGACGCTATCTAAGTTCTCCGTCACATGGTCGTCTTTAGTTTTATTTTATCACACTCCAGCTATGATTGTACCGTTAGGTAATTTCCTATAAGATCAAGATAATGGGCTTACGGCCTGGGAGGTCCTTATGAAGGTCATCTGTGAGAAGGATATCAATGGGAAGACCCTGCGGCTTGTGCAAGGCGACATAACAGAGCGCGATGTAGATGCAATTGTGAATGCCGCCAACGCTTATCTGCAACATGGGGGCGGCGTTGCAGGCGCGATTGTGAGAAAGGGGGGAAAAGTCATCCAGGAAGAGAGCAACAGGATCGGCTTTGTCCCTGTGGGCCATGCTGCAGTCACAGGGGCGGGGAAACTTCCCTGCAAATACGTTATCCACGCAGTGGGGCCGAGAATGGGAGAAGGAAACGAGGATACCAAGCTGAAGAGCGCTGTCCTCAGCAGCCTTATGCTCGCATCCGGCAAGTCGTTAAGGAGCATCTCTATACCTGCCATCAGCTCCGGCATTTTCGGTTTTCCCAAAGACAGGTGCGCTGAAATACTGGTGAGCGAAACCCTGCAATACATGAAACAAAACCCCAAATCAAGTCTTAAGCTAATAGAGTTCTGCGTCTATGACGATCTGACGATGGGATATTTCAAGGAAGAACTCGAAAAGACTGGATAGGCTTTCCTCTCGTTATGCCTGCATTCAACCAATTCGAGCATTATCACTCTAAGAGGACCTTCACAGACATTCCGCTTTCGTAAAAAGCATGATAGTGGGGTAGGACAGCCTTCCTGCGACTCTAGCTTTTAGAACGAAACAGACGGTCACCGCAGAGCCGATGACATGTAGCCTTGTACGGATGCGGTCGACTCGTTTCGCTTACTAGCTGCTTCGGAGGGCTGAATAATGGCAGCTGAGGACGGAGTGTATCTTATCTTGCGCTTCTTCAGGGGTCATGATGGCGCCACCTGGCCTTCCATAAAAGTGGACCTCTGATCTGCCGTTGATCGCCAGCCTCACATCCTCCACCATCTGGCCAGCATTCAGTTCAATAGTCAGGAACTTCCTGCCATTCCCGGCAAGGGCATGAAGCTCTTTTTCAGGGAAAGGGAAAAGACTGACAGGCCTGAAGAGCCCGACCTTGAGGCCCTCGAGCCTTAATTTCCTTACGGCCGAAAGCGCAATCCTTGCGGCAATACCAAATGCGACGACCACCAACTCTGAGTCTTCCGTATCAACCGCGTCAAACCTAACCTCCCTCTCCTTGATTTTCCTGTATTTCTCCTGGCGCATGTTGTTTCTCATCTCTAGTTCGCCTTCCCCCATAAAAAGGGACTTCACCACGTTGGGCTTCCGTCCCATGCAGCCGGTCAGCGCCCATATTTTTTCCGGGAGACAGGGTTTCACATAAGGCGTTGGATGAAAAGGTTCCATCACCTGACCCAGTATACCGTCCGCAAGGATCATAGCCGGGTTCCTGTATTCATCGGACTTATCGAAGGCGAGCATGGTAAGGTCCCACAGCTCCTGCAGATTGTAAGGCGCGTAGACGAGGAGTTTGTAATCACCGTGGCCTCCCCCCTTCACAGCCTGGAAATAGTCAGCCTGGCTACCCGAAATGTTCCCGAGGCCAGGTCCGCCCCTTTCCATGTTCACGATCACGGCTGGAAGCTCCGAACCGGCTAGGTAGGAGATACCTTCTTGCTTCAGGCTGACCCCGGGACTGCTTGAAGAAGTCATAGCCCGGGCGCCACATGCAGAAGCGCCATAAACCATATTTATCGCAGCGAGTTCGCTTTCTGCCTGGATAAAAACTCCGTCTACTTCCGGCATCCTTCTTGACATGTATTCGGGTATCTCGTTCTGAGGTGTGATGGGATACCCGGCGTAGAAACGGCATCCCGCCTGAATAGCTGCTTCAGCGATTACCTCGTTACCCTTCATGAAAAGTTTTTCCCGCATGCAGCCAGATTATACCATATTCGCGCAAGGATCCGTGCCGCGTCCTCTCTCTTCATTGGCTGCTTGCATTGACAAACTTCGGAGCCTTCTTTTATGATTTTCCTTACTGCGATGAACTTTCAGAACCTTATTCTCAAACTTCAAGAGTTCTGGGCAAAGAAAGACTGTGTGCTTTTGCAACCCTACGACTTGGAAGTTGGCGCTGGCACGTTCCATCCCGCAACTTTCTTCAGGGTGCTTGGTCCCGAGCCCTGGAAAGTCGCTTATGTCGAGCCTTCGAGGAGGCCCACGGACGGTAGGTACGGGGAGAACCCGAACAGGCTCCAGCATTACTACCAGTACCAGGTTATCCTGAAGCCGTCACCCCTTGAAAGCCAGCAGCTTTATCTCGACAGTCTCTTCCATCTTGGCATCGACCCTCTGAGGCATGACATACGGTTCGTTGAGGATGACTGGGAATCGCCCACGCTCGGCGCATGGGGTTTGGGATGGGAGGTTTGGCTTGACGGAATGGAAATAACCCAGTTCACCTATTTCCAGCAGGTCGGAGGAATAGATCTAAAACCTGTCTCCGTCGAAATAACATACGGCCTCGAACGTATCGCCATGTATTTACAGGAAGTGGACAACGTCTATGCTCTTGATTGGGGCAACGGGGTGAAGTACGGCGACATTCACCATGTCGAGGAAGTGGAGTTCTCAAAATACAACTTCGACTACGCGGACACGGAACTCCTCATGAGGGAGTTTGAATCGTATGAAAGAGAAGCGAGGAGGCTGAACGGCGTAGGCTTAGTCATGCCCTCCTATGAGTTCTGTCTGAAGTGCTCCCACACTTTCAACTTGCTGGACGCGCGCGGAGCCTTCTCGGTGACCGAAAGAACCGGGTACATAGCCCGCGTTCGGGGCATCGCAAAACTTTGTGCAGAAGCGTTTCTGAAACAGAGGGAAGAGATGGGGTTTCAACTCTCAAAGGAGAACGGTTCAACAATAAAGGAACAAAAGAATGTCACAGGAAAATAACGTCCTGTCTCCGGCATCGCCCTACCGTCTTTCATCCCTTTTGCTGGAGTTGGGCACAGAGGAGATACCAGCCAGGTTCCTCCCCCCTGCCCTGACCTTGCTGAGGGACAATACAGAATCCCTTTTAAACGAACATCTCATCGGTTTTACCGACGTCAAGGCCTTCGCCACACCAAGACGCCTCACGGTTCTGGTGAAGGGCATTCCCTCCATGCAACGGGACAGTGTCAGAGAGGTCTTTGGTCCTTCAAAAAAGGCGGCCTTTGACGAATCAGGAAATCCAACGAGAGCGGCAACCGGCTTTGCCCAGTCCCATGGCATCGACGTGGCCGACCTCGTCATAAAGAATAAAGACAAGGGTGAATATGTAGCAGCTGTGATCCGGCAGGGCGGAGTTGCAGTGAGAGAACTGCTGCCCGAAGTGCTGAAGAAGATAATCCTCTCGCTGAACTTCCCTAAATCCATGCGGTGGGGCAATGGCAATCTCAGGTTCGCGAGGCCGCTCCACTGGCTGCTAGCCCTCTTTGAAGGAGAGACGGTCATTTTTGAAGTCGATGGCATAAGGAGCGGCAACCTCACCAAAGGCCACAGGTTCCTTTCGCCCGGCTCCTTTGCAATAAAAGAGATCCCGTCTTACGTCCACCTGCTCGAAAATAACTACGTGGTAGTGGACCAGGATGAGAGAAAGGGTATTATCGAAAGGGGGATTGAGAACCTTGCGGCTTCCGTGCAGGGAAAGGCGTTGAAGGACGAAGAACTCCTCGAAACCGTCACCTATCTTGTGGAATATCCTGTACCGGTACTGTGCGAATTCCCCATCAACTATCTCTCTCTTCCGAGGGAACTGCTTATCACAGTGATGAAAGGCCACCAGAAATACTTTGCGGTGGAGGACGAAGGCGGTCATCTAAGGAACTATTTCATTGTCGTGAGCAATACAAAGAATGAAAACGCAGGGACAATAAGGACCGGGGCAGAAAGGGTGATAAAGGCGCGGTTCGAAGATGCTCGTTTCTATTATCAGGAAGATATCAGGAAACCGCTCAAAGACAGGATAGAAGATTTGAAGCGGGTGACCTTCCATGACAGACTGGGTTCCCTCTATGACAAGACAGAAAGGGTTGTAGAGCTGGCCTCTTTCATTGCTGATAGGCTTTTTCCGGACTGGAAAGTGACCGTGGAGAGGGCTGCGTGGCTGTCAAAGACGGACCTAATAACTGGTGCAGTTGGTGAATTTCCCGAACTGCAGGGTCTTATGGGCAGATACTACGCCCTGAATGACGGTGAGAGCAAAGAAGCAGCTGAAGCCATCTTTAATCAGTATCTGCCAGCCCACTCAGGCGATGCTCTCCCGGGGTCGGATGCGGGCGCCGCTCTCAGTCTCGCCGACAAGATAGACAATGTGGTCTCGTTCTTTGCGATCGGCCTTACACCTACCGGCTCCGAAGACCCCTTTGCATTGAGAAGGCAAGCCCTAGCTGTGATCGCTATCCTAATCGAAAAGGGCTACGATATAAGTGTGGAAGAGATGGTCCGAAAGGCAGAAGAGAGGGCACCAGTAGGAGCACGGTCTTCGCTTTTGTCCGACGTGGTCGCGTTCTTCACGCAGAGGATGGAGCCTCTTCTCTCGTCTCAAGACTTTGCGCCCGACGTCATCCAATCGGTCCTCCATTTCGTTGGCAAAGTCCCCCTCGGAAAGATTAGACAACGGCTCATTGCAATAACTCAGTTCACCGCGGATACCGAATACACACCCTTTCTGCTTGCCATTAAACGAATAAATAACATTGCTCCTGATGCCGGGTTGCCGCCCCTTTCCACGAACCTCCTTGAAGAGGTGCAGGAGAAAATCCTGTGCGCCGAGATGCTCAGCATCAGGCCATACGTCCAGAGGCAGGTCGATGAGGGTAAGTATTATGATGCCATCAAGCTGTTGACCACGATGACAAAGTTCATTAACAGCTTCTTTGACGGGGTCCTTGTGATGGACAAGAGAGAAAAGGTCAAGCTGAACAGGTTCGCACTGCTCAGAGAAATATGGTCAATCGCCTCCTCCATTGCCGACTTCTCGAGACTCAGAGAAAGATAACCGCCTCCCCGCATTTACCGCTCTCATATTGCCGATGTACTTTTCCTGGACTGCGCTCATGATCGCCCTTGAAAACCTTCTCGTTAGATGATAAGTTCTACTTAGAATATGCGTAGAGACTGCATTTTCTATTATCCGTCATTCTCCGGTTTGAGGGAGGAATCCAGTGGTGCTAAGGCATCTTGATTGCCCGGTGGACCATAAAATGACAAGAGGGAACCGTAGAGGCAGATGTAATTAAGAGTCAAAGATGACAGAAGCGACGTTGCATGACTGCATTATCATAGGTGCCGGACCCGGCGGTCTGCAGGCAGCCATTTACCTCGGCAGGTACAACGGGGACGTACTTCTGATAGACAGGGGCGGCGGCAGGACCGGCCATGCCAGGCAGATCGAGAATTTTCTTACCCAAAAGATGATTTCTGGCAGGGAGATGATCGAACTGGGCATCGAGCAGGCAAGAACCTTCAATGTGCGTATCGAGAGAGGATTGGTCACCAGGGTCCTGAAAGACGGCTTCTTCGAGGTGCATGTTGGGGATGTGACACATCTTTCAAGATTCGTGATAGTGTCATCGGGGGTGTATGACAATCTGCCGGAGTTGGAGCACATCCAGAGATTCCTGGGAGCAGGGTTCTACACCTGTGTTGATTGCGACGGGTATAAGACAAACGGAAGGAAACTCTTGGTGATAGGGAACTCCATCCAGACAGTCCACCTCGCGTTCGGCATGAAAGAGATGTACACGAAGGACGTCATTCTGCTGCTGATTTTTTATGACCCTCCTGAAAAATATGAAGAAGAGCTCCGGAAAGAGGGTAATCCGCTTTTGAAAGGTAGACCCTCAAAGATCATCGGTGAGGAACATATAGAGGCGCTTGAGCTGAAGGACGGCACTCGCATACCTTGCGAGGTGGTAATGTCCAACTTCGGATTCAGGCTGAACGACGAGTTCCTTTCAGAACTCGAACTGAAAAGGGACGCATCTGGCTTCAAGTACGTTGTGAACAATCTCTACGAATCTTCTCTGAGAGGACTGTATATCGTAGGTCCCCTGAACCAGGGGGGCGACCAGGCCGTAGTTGCAGCCGGCCAGGGCGCAGTAGCTGCTATAGACATTAAAAAAAGGCTGCTGGAGCGTTAGCCAAGAAATAGAGACTCGCATAAATTCATTACAGGAGGGTGATCATGATCCGGAAAGCTTTCCTTTCAATAGGTCTCTTGTACGCATTCATGTTGGCCGTTATGTCAGTGTGGCAGGCCGTCGCGTTCGCAAATGAACAGGCGACCGTCAGTGTCTTCTCCCCTCAGGGCGATGTTAGAGGAGTCAGGCAGGTCACGGTCAGTTTCTCCGAGCAGATGGTCTCCTTAGGTGACCCGCGCCTTGCAGACCCTTTCGACATAGAGTGTCCTGAGAAGGGCAGGGGAAGATGGGCAGACGGGAAACACTGGATTTACGATTTTGACAGGGACCTAACTGCTGGCGTGCATTGCGAGTTTACATTAAAGGAGAATCTGAAGGCCCTTTCGGGTAGAATGCTCGCAGGGCAACGACACTTTCTTTTCTCTACCGGCGGGCCTGCGATATTGGAATCCTATCCCCCGGAGGGCTCGCCACAGATCGACGAAAGACAGATATTCATCCTCGGCCTTGACTCAGAAGCAGACGAAAAATCGGTGCTCTCGAACGTGTCATGTTCTATCGAAGGGATTAACGAAGCAGTCGGCATTAGGATCATAAAGGGGTCAAAACGCGAGAAGATTTTAAAAGCCCAGCAATATCCGCGTGACAAGGAGACGCACGTCCTTGTTGTCCAATGCAGGCAGAGCTTCCCGAACAACGCAGAGGTACGTCTGATATGGGGAAAGGGCGTCAGATCCGTCAACGGCGTCGGGACGACGAAAGATCAAAGTCTGTCTTTCAAGACAAGAAGCCCCTTTACCGCGTCATTCACCTGCGAAAGGGAGAACCCAAAGGCTGGCTGTATCCCCGTGCTGCCGATGCATCTCCGCTTTTCATCTCCTGTTCCGTGGGACACTGCTAAAGGGATTCTGCTACGCGGTCCGTCCGGAATTTATAATCCCCAGCTCCCCTCCTCAGGAGAGGGGGAAGATGAAGAAGGCGGACAAGAACAGGATAATAGAAAATTCGTATATGAAATTGTCTTCAAAGGTCCGTTTCCTGAAAATGCCTCTTTCACCATTGAGCTGCCTGAAGATATTCGGGACGACGCAGGGAGGGTCCTTGACAACAGAGACTCATTCCCGCTTGTAACAGGGACGGATTCCTATCCTTCCCTTGCGAAGTTCTCATCCCGCTTTGGGATCATCGAACTGAAGGGAGACCCAGTGCTTCCTGTCACACTCAGGAACCTGGAGTCCGAGGTCTCCACAAAGATGCTCAAGGTCAAAAGTCAGAACAAATCTGCAGAAAGGATGACAGGCA
>CAZNTS010000397.1:0-4327 GCA_964576045.1 uncultured Nitrospiraceae bacterium
GTGCTTATCCTTGTAAATAAGGAAGGGAGAGGTACTGTTTCCTGTTACTCTGCTGCACATAGGCCAGGTTTATCGTGAAAAGATAACACCAACGACTTTATGATTAGAAATGTATACCTTGCGGAAGCGTGCTCATTGGCGACCCGAAAAAAGATCGGAGATGATAGATGTAAGTTAATATTACTGTATAAAGAATATCCTAAGCTCGCAGGAAATTATCTTCCATTTGACATGAAAGGGATTTGATTACATAATATAAATCACTAATTTTTGTCGAATGGTGTGCTGATTCTAAGAGGAGACATAGGAGATTACCGCGTGCGGAAAACTGGCAGATTAACAATCATCTTTCTGTTTCTTTTCAGTCTGGCCTTATTAGAAACGGCATTTCACCACCATTGCGATGACGTCTCTCACCACGAATGTCCTGTATGCGCGGCCGGACTTCTCTATTCTTCGGCGAGCATCAGCTGTTTCTTTCTTGAGAATCTGCAAGTAGTTTCGACTCATGAAATATCCTCACAGCCACTCTTTTATGAGTGTGTGCACTCCGATTTTCTACCCCCCCGCGCTCCTCCCGTTTAATTTCTACCTAAGCAGAACCAAATTCGATTGTCAATCATTATGTAACTGCATATAGCGCAGTTTTATGTGTAGTTTCATAGGAAAAAGCGAACATGTGGGGTGTCGTCATGAAAATCATGATTACGTTTATTATTGTATTTGTGTTGTCCTGGTCTTCTTCAGGTGTGTCTGCTGAAACCCTTGAAGATCGCGTAAAAACCCTTGAGGAGACACTCAATAAACAGGAGCAGACCATTCAGGAGATAAAGGGCCTTCAGGAGGTCCTTAGAAGACAGGAAGCAACAATTGAAGAGCAGCGAAAATTGATTGAAGCATTAAAAGATGAAATAAAGCAGCGCCAACCTTCTGTCGTCCCCGCAAGCACAGCTGCCAATCTGCCGACAGCGTCAGAGATGCAGCAACAGGTAAAGGAGTTGAATGAGAAGGTGGATCAGGTAGTTGAAGCTCAAAAGAAAACTTTGCCTAGCGAGTTTAACCCATCGATAGGACTTGTGGGAGAGACTATCTTGTCCTATCGGAGTAAGGGTTCATCCCAGACAGGCAGTGACAGGCCAGGCGGCTTCGACGCTTTTCAGCGTTCAGTGGAGTTGAACGCTGCCGCCTCTGTTGACCCATTCGCTAAGGCATATGTGGTGGCCAACGCATCAGCGGATGCTCGCACCGGAGAAGCAACTTTCGGTATTGAAGAGGCAGCGCTGCAGACTGAGTCGCTGCCTGGAAATCTGACAGTGAAGGCAGGACGCTTCTTTGGAGAGTTTGGCAGACTGGCCTATATCCATGATCATGAGCTGCCGTTTGTGAACCGTCCCCTTGTGCTCGACCAATACATCGGTGGCGAATCGAGGACAGACGGGGTGCAGGTCAACTGGCTGCTTCCGGTTGAGCACTATATCAGCCTGACTCTTGGCTTCGGCAATCAATTTGGGGGCGACGTGCATCCAAACAATGTTGGCGATTTCCGCCACCTGAGCGGCTGGAACTATTGGGGGCGTCTATCCACCTATTTCGATCTTACGCCCGATATATCACTAGAGCCAGGCGTTTCCGGCCTCTGGAATCCAAAGACAATTGACCGTGGCGGTCCACTTCCCCAGCCCGACGGTAGTATATTTACCGAACGCGAGCGCCGACTGATGGGAGCAGACCTGGTGCTGAGCTACAAACCGCTTCGTAATAACCAGTTCCAAAGCGTTACGTGGGGCACCGAGGTGCTTTACGGTGACAACAGATATGACGTAACCGATTCTGCGGGCAGCGCCTTGCCAAGCCGCACAGTAGGCTCCTACGGGCTCTACTCTTATCTCACATACAAGTTCCATCGTCAGTGGTCAAGTGGGTTTATGTATGGATTTGTGGAGGGCGCTCAGGACAACACGGCCAAGACTTTCGAGTACTCTCCGTATATCACATGGGCGCTCAGCCACTGGAACCAGTTACGGTTGCAGTACACTTACACAGACCACAATGCAGCATCAGGTCTAAAGCCTGATAATGCCATTTATCTGCAATGGGCCTGGATCATCGGCTCACACTCACATGGCTGGCAGCAACGCTGATTCATGGGAAAGGAGGAATACAACGTGAAATCCAGACTGTTTCATCTGTTCCTGATTATCCTAACAACTGGTGTGTTTTTTTTAGGGACGGCGCCCGCCTGTGCCGCCAAAATTCGGATTGTCACTACGCTCACCGACCTCGCCGATTTTGCCAGGGGGGTGGGCGGAGACCTTGTTGAGGTCCACAGCCTGGCAACTGGCGTCGAAGACACGCACGGGGTGCCGATGAAACCGAGCTTTGTGCCTATGATGAACCGGGCGGACCTTCTGTTAGTGGTTGGTTTTGACTGTGAACATGCCTTTCTGCCTGCGCTTATCGAGGCGAGTAAGAACCCCCCTATTCAGGTAGGCAAGCCGGGTTACGTAGACTGCTCTCAGGGTGTCATCCCTTTGGGTGTACCTAAGACAACCGAGCATTACGCGGGCGATGTCCATCCTTACGGCAACCCGCACTATATGCTCGACCCGATCTTGGCGAAGATGGCAATTGGGAATATATACAATGCCCTTGTAGAGTTCGCCCCTCAGCATAAAGCGGAATTTACACGCAACCGAGATGCTTATCTCACCAAACTAAATGCAAAGATAGCCGAATGGGAGAAGGAAACCAAACCGCTCAAAGGAGTTAAGTTCATTTCTTACCACGAAGAATGGGAGTACTTCGCAAAGAGATTTGGCATGGAGGTGTTTGGCACGGTCGAACTGAGGCCAGGTATCGACCCCACGCCGCGACACATCGAGGAGTTAATCGCTTCAATGAAAGCTCAGCATGTCCCCATCGTCGTGCGTGAGCCTCAGTTCCCGGAAAAGGTGCCGAGACGTATAGCTGAACAGACCGGCGCGACGATGGTTACCCTGCCCATCATGCCCGGCGGAGTGCCCCATACTGAAACATACATAAAAATGATGGACTATATTGTTAACACTCTGGTCGCTGCTGTACAAGCGAGGAAATAAAGACGGGAGAGGTATCCGCCCGAGAAACCGGGCGGACACAACAAGAAGACATGAATAAGCCAATGATAACGTTAGACAATCTTAGCATTGGGTACAAGGGCCAGACAGTACTGTCCGGATTTTCGCTTTCTATTCCAAGCTCCAGCTTCACTGCAATTCTCGGTGCCAACGGCTCGGGCAAATCGACGTTGCTTAAGACATTGCTTGGGCTCCTTCCGCCTGTGGCAGGCCGCGTCGAGACTGCCTCGACAGGTGCCCCTCTCATATTCGGGTATGTACCTCAGGCCATTCAATTCGACCCGATTTACTTACTGACAGCGTTCGAGGTTGCTCTAATGGGCACATATGGTCGAGTGCGCCCTGGACGTTTCATTCCATCTGCTGAACGCGCTTTCACCCGAGAATGCATGCATGCAGCAGGCGCAGCGGAAATTGCCCGCAAGCGTTTTGCCGAACTCTCAGGCGGCCAGAAACAGCGTGTGCTTATCGCCCGCGCCCTGGCCACTCGCCCCGACGTACTTGTGCTGGACGAACCCACGGCCGGTGTGGATCACTCAGCGACTCATGCAGTGATGGAGTTCATCTCACAAGTACGCAAGGAGAGGAAGATCACTGTCCTATTAGTTACCCATGACTTTGCCGCTGTGCGCCGCCATGCCGATGAAGTCATCTGGCTGCATGAGGGCAAGGTCTTACACGGAGCGACTGGCGAACTGCTCACGCCTGAGCATATGACGGAAATGTTTGGAGGAGGGATAGACTAATATGGAAACTCTTAATCAGATTCTCTCACCCGATTTTCTTCTACGCAACTCGATTTATACCAGCGTAATTATCGGCTTCGCCTGCCCTCTGGTCGGCGTGTTTCTCGTTATACGTCGGCTCGTCTTTATGGGCGTTGCGTTGCCCCAGATTTCCTCGACAGGCGTTGCTGTGGCTCTCTCGATGCCCTTATGGCTAGGATTCAAGGTGGCCGATCACGGCTCACAGAGTGCCCACACACTTGCTTTTGCCGGCTCGATCACCTTCTCTCTGGCCGCGATTCTGGTGCTGGCAGGTTTGGAACGGCGAGGCCACGGACAGCCTGAAGGTCGACTCGGCACTGCGTATGTAGTGGCTGCAGCATTGGGTATTTTGCTGTTATCAAAAAACCCTTATGGAGAGATCGGATGGCTCGACATGCTGAAAGGTGAGGTAATAGCCATATCTAATTTTGATCTTGTGTTGAC
>CAZNTS010000398.1:0-2775 GCA_964576045.1 uncultured Nitrospiraceae bacterium
CAGAATATGGATGTCCTCCTTAACACCATGAACAGGACCACAGAGGACCTCCGTGACGTCCTGCAGGAGATAAAGAACAAGCCGTGGAGCTTTGTGTACAAAGAGGGGAGCGCAAAGGAGGAATAAATGCGGAATAGGATACTGGTGCTGTCACTCTTCGTTTTTCTTGCGTCATGCGCTATGTCGGAGACACGGATATACAGTCTTTACCTGCCGAATCCATCTGCGCCATCTCTTACAGCAGGGGATACGAAAGGAGCTTCAGGGGGAACAAATGGAAAAGACAACGCTGCGGTCATTGTGCTAGTCAGTTCCCCCAAGTACTTGTCGCAGCCCTATATAGCCCTCAGGAGTTCACCCTACCAGCTAACGGTATCAAGGTACTCTAAGTGGGACTCGTCGCCGGACGAGATAGTACAGTCTGCACTGAAACAGAGTCTCTGCCGCGGGCTATTCAAAGAAGTCAGGATCTCGCATACCGTACCCACCGGCTTCTATTCTCTCAAGATAGACCTAAAGAAGTTCGAAAGATCGGATGAAGGTGCCCTTGCATATGGAGAAGTCGCCTTTGAGGTCAACCTCATATCACCTGATGGGAAGAACCTTTACGAAAAGAATATCGTAAAGAGGACCCAGCTCGCTGACCGGAGCTTTGTCAGCCTCGCAAAGGGGTTAAGCAGTATTCTCGGCGAAGGAGTAGATGAGGTGAGGGGTGATATCGAGAAGACCGTCAGCCATTGAGGGAACGCCGGGCACCATATCGCTTTTTCGAGGTGCTCAGACTGTTTTCCGGGTCTGTGTCTTTGGAAGCTGCCGGATTCTTTCTTCTACGTCCCTGAAATTATAGTTCTCTGCTAGGACCCTTCCGTAGATTACCCTTGCCTTCTCTTCTTCCCCTGCGGATTCCAGGCAGCGACCGAGGTAATAATACGCTTCGATATTGGTCTTGTTGACTTGATCGTTGCCTATTATCTGCTTGAACTTCTGGAACGCGAGCTTCAGCATGCCCTTTTTCATAAATATCTCTCCGATAAGTAGAGAAGCTGGCAGATAGTTCTCCGACCCCTGTTCGACCGCCTGATAGGCGTTCAGTGCCTTTTCAGGAAGGCCTGAGCGCAGATAGAGATTTCCAGCTTCGAAATACTCACCGCCTTTTTCAAAAAGTTCAGCGACCTTTCTGTCGGCAACGCCTGCCTTCTTGTATATCCCTGCTGAGAGAACGAAATTTCCAGCTTTTTCAAACGCGTCTGCTGCACGCAGGAGGTCACCAGCTCTGAGGAACACCTCTCCGGCCTCATGCTGCCAGCCGGCCTTGAGATACAGTTCGCCAGCCTTCAGAAGCTCACCGGCTTCAGTGCAGATCTCGGCAGCCTGCACCAGGTCTCCAGCCTTCTCAGCGTACGATGCAGCCTCACCCAGAAGGCCTTTTTGGTGAAAGAACCTTGAAAGTATTTCATTACTCTTCCTGTCTTCGCCTCCCAAGGCAAAACATTCGGCTGCCTTCTCGGGACTGCCTGCTCTAAGGTAGTACTGCCCGGCATCCGTGAAGTTCTTCAGTGTCTCGTGGACATGTGCGGTCTTCTCATGAAGGTCTGCTTTCAGGTAAACCTCGAGTGCCTGCTCACTAGACCCTATTGCCTCAAAGAGTTTTCCGCTCTTCAATGCGCTTTCCTTTGCAGAAGAACTACCCCGGGCCGCCTCTTCGATGAAACAGATTTCATACAGTTCCGCTGCTTTTCCCAGATCCCGGCCTCCCTCATATATCTCGGCTGCCTTTTTTAAAAGGCCGCCGTTTTCATACATTAACGCCGCATTTCCGTAGTCCCCGATCCTTGCATAGATATCTCCAGCTTTTGTGGTATTGCCTGCTTCTCTATAAAGAGCTGCTGCGCTGTCCAGTAGATCCAGATTCTCGTAAATCCTGGCCGCGGAGATCTTGTCGTCTGCCATAGTGTAATACTGTGCGGCTTTTTCAAGTTCCTGTACTGATTCGAGCAGTATTGCTGCGGGCTTATATTCCTGCTTCTCCAGCAGTTTCTTCACCTTCTTCAGGGCGGCCTTTTTCTGCTCTCTGGTCCTAGCATTCTTTTCAAAACGCTCTCCCATGAGGCGGAGCGGACCGAGCAGTGACGCCATTGCGATGCGGAAAAGCCTTTTTAGATAGTGGGCCAGAAAAAATACCAATATCAGGGCAACAGCGGCCGGAATGTATTGTTCCACCCTGTGGGTAGCCGCAGGCGGGATGATGCGACCGAACAGGTCTCCGAGCGATGATAAAAAATTATCCGCCATTGCCACAGTTCGTCTCTCCTGAGAGCCCCTCCCGAATGGATTCGCGCTGACTTTTATCATAATACCGCGACATGATTACGTCAACACATCCGGAATTGTGTCGTACCCAAGGGAATTTGCCGGTTATTCGTTGACGAGTAACCCTAGCTTCCGCGCAAGCGATTTCGCTGTGGTGGCCTGTACAACGATGGTCATCAGAATCGCAATAAAGGTGACCGAGACGATCATCTCGCTGCCGGGCGCCTTCATGCCGTAAAGCAGCCCGGCGAGCGCAGCCGGGATTACCCCTGTTTCCCTAGTCCAGCACATGAAGACCATCTCTTTGAGGTTCCACTTTGCATAACGGTCGGGAAGGGCGCAGAGGAAGACCGTAACCGGCCTGGCAACAAGCATGAAAATTACAACCACGATCACGCCTCCCGAGAGGTATCGGGTCATTAAGTCGAAATCTATCTGCGAGCCCAGCAGGATGAATACGAACAG
>CAZNTS010000399.1:0-3123 GCA_964576045.1 uncultured Nitrospiraceae bacterium
GACTGCAGCGGAACGAGGCGACACCAATTCTTTCTATCTCTAGGCCTTCGGAAGAACGGCGTGATTTGAAGGGTTATGCGTTGAAAGGTTGGAGGTCCAGCAGTTCGATCACTATAGCGTCTCCGTCCTCATAGTAGAAAACGCCCAGGCCGTCTTTCGATGCCTCTCCTACCGGCTTGTCAACATGTTTGAATCGTACGTAGAGGTCGCCTTCGGGGTTGAAGTCTACCCCTAGCATCTTTCTGGGAAGCTGAACGTCGTATCGAGATTCGACGCTAGCCAGAATTTTCTTGAGGTCTAAGTCTAGGAGGGATTCTCTGGTGCGAAGCAGCTCTTAACAGAACTGAGCGAAGGGTGCAATTTGCTGATCATGCTGCCGGTCTTTGCAAAGTGTGAATAATGTATCTGCGGTTTTGTGGTATCGTGGGCACGTAGTTGAGTTGGGCTCCTGCGACCTGGCAAGAACTGCCGTTATACCCGTACAAGGGCATCTACCGTGACCTTCAATCCGCCAAGGTGCTGTTGAGCGAATTCCCCGCGCTGCTTGATAGAAGCGTAACGACGCCGGGAGTTAGGAGGAAGTCTGGCGTTGAGGACAGAGTAGTCGATTTGCGTGGAACCAGGTATAGGATAATTCTGGAGGAGGGTCTTATGCCGGAGATCGGACCAGTATGGTATATCAAACATTTCAAGCCATACTAATGTATATGTAAGCATAATATTATGATTACATGGAAGCTACAGCCTTGCAAGCCAAACCCGCTGTAATTCGAACCGTGGAGGGTTATCTAGCGGAGCAAGGATTCCAAAAGCTAACCGAGAACCACCGGATAGGCAAGGTGACCGCCGACGAAGTCTTCTACGATATGCGGCACGACACGGCACTTGTTCTCTTTGCTCGATCTAGATTATCTAATGAATTCGAGAACCGCCTAAAGGAACTTAGGCGTACGGGCCTTAGTGTCGCCATCGCGGTTCCTCAAAGGCCAATTCCTCAAAGGTCAATTGAGAAGCTGCTAGAGACTTGCAGAAGCCAACACATCGGATTAGTGTCAGCGTACCCAACCAGAGCCCAATGGGTAGTTTCCTACCCCAAAGAGAGGGCCACACCCGCCGTGTCGCGATTCAAGCAAAGAATTCTTCGAGGAAAACTCAACCTACTGGCAGAAAAGATGCAAAAGTGGACCAGCCAAGGCCCCATCTGCCCCGAACATAAAATCCCTTCAGAACCAGTCCTCTTTGAGAACAAGATTCAGATGCGTGGATGGAGATGCAAGCACGGAGACTTCGAGATAGTCCATCCGCTTGACGCAGAACTCTCCCTGTTCCTAAACAAATTTGGACCTCTGAAAGCCCATGCCGCAAACGTTGGCGGACAAGTCGTCCTTAGACTTCCGAAACTCGCAGCAGCAAGATACAACTTACAGGAAGGGGAACAATACGAGTTGGACGTCACAGACGTAGAAAAGATGAAGGTCCGAAGCAATAAAGGCGAGCCGCCAAATCCTACCCTAAGATCAAAATCAGACTGACCTCTGACTATGACACTGCCTAGCCCTAGGGTGGATATCCAGGCAATTATCGAACGATGCGTACGGGAAGCAGGTTGCTTTCCGTCGAAGCGCGCGCTGAAGCGGGCTCTTCCGCGATGGGCGCAATAGCCCACCCTGACGAAGGCTTTAGTGTATTTTGAAGCGTCCAATAAGATCCTTCTCGCGGAGGACGGTTCAATCGTTTGGGTGTTCGCCGACAAACCGAAGCTACTCGAACTCCTAGAGGAAAGCCCCCTCATGAAACCCGCGGACATCCAGACTTCGACTACTTAGGCAACGCAACGGGACCTTGAACACCAACTTGCACAGGGTCAGCTTCCCGCACTTGACGGTCGCGTTGACGGTAGCAGTTAGCCTGTGGTGGAATGAAGAAGTCAGGGAAGACTCGAGATGTGAAGAAAAGCGATAGCGCTTCACTTGGCCTAGGAGGCGTGTTGACCTCCCGTATGGGGGGTCCCTTAACCGCCTACGATCCGCAGTCAGGCGTGCACATGGGCTCAGAATACGGCTGAGCCGATCACTTCTACCAACTCAACAACTCTGACAATTCTCAGAGCTTTGGAATCGGGTTGAACGATTCAGGCTTAGTGGGTTGCTTCGGGACGCCCTTTGCGTAGACGGCGGCATAATTCTTGATCTTGTCCCAATCTAGTTCAACGCCTAATCCGGGTCCGTCTAGGACTTCGAGGCAGCCATCGTTGAATTTGAGGCCGTCGCCTTTCAGAATGTCGCCGGAGAGGTGTGGAAGTTCGGTCTGGTTAGCGTAGAGGAAGTTTGGGCTGGATGCGATGATGTGAAGAAACGAGGCCGTGGCAAGTCCGGTCTCAACGTTGCTATGCATGATGACCGGTAGCCCGGCGGCTTCTGCGACCGCAGCGATCTTTCTGCAACCCGTTATCCCCTCCGCGTCTACTGGGCTTGTCGAGAGGGCGTCTGCTGCTCCTCTTCTAACCACGTTCATGGCTTCCGATAGGGTATGTGAGCTCTGGTCCGCAAGTATGGGCACGTCAACCGCATTTCTCACTCTAACCATGCCATCCAGATCGGAGGCTGAAACTGGTTGTTCGATGAACTCTGGTTCGAATCTCTCCATTTTCTTGATGAACCGTATGGCCGCTCCAGGGGTCCAAGCTTCGTTCGCGTCTAGCCGCAGGGCGATCTTGTATCCTACTGCGTCTCGAATCTCACGTAGCTGCTCCAACTCTTCCTCTTCATCAACCCCGACTTTCACATAGAGCGTCTTGAAGCCTTCCTCCACGTACCGTCTCGCTTCACTAGCCATCGCTTCTGGGGTGTCCCTGAAGAGGAAGATGAAGAAGGGGGCCTTCCTTCTCAGACAACCCCCAAACAGCTGATAGAGCGGTAATTTGCTTGCTTTCCCCACCAAATCCCACAAGGCCATCTCAACTCCCCCGAAAGCCCAATTTGCTATGTGTCGGGCGAAGTGCCAACCCGCAAAATGATACAGCTGCCGCATTATCCTCTCGATGTCAAAAGGCGCTTCGTTGTCTAAGAACGATCGAGAGGAATCCACGATCATTTTCACGATCTCTGGAGAAATATTCGGGTA
>CAZNTS010000400.1:0-5110 GCA_964576045.1 uncultured Nitrospiraceae bacterium
CTTGGCGGAGACCCTGCACGAATACCTTGTCTCCCAATGCCAAGCGAAGCATATGAAAGAACATAAGAGATTTGCCGTACCCCACGGCCTCAGAAGAAGAGCTGTGGCGAGAACGGAATTCGGTTAGGGGGAAATCCCTGCTGCTGGCGACGTAATCGGCGTATCCCTGCAAAGTTGTCTGACGATACTCAGCTCCGCTTCCCTCCTGTTCCTTGATGAGATGGTCCGAAAGGTAGGCGGTCAGCCCTTCGGACCAGTTTCCGGTACTATAATCAGGGAATACGCTATTGCCCCACCAGTTGTGCAGTATTTCGTGAGGGTATGAAGAGGCGATAATGAATGGGAAGCGGATGATCTTAGCTCCGAGGAGGGTGAAAGATGGCATGGCGAAGCCTGTTTCCCAGAAGTTCTCCACTAGGGCGAATTTCGGATAAGGATAAGGGCCGATAAGCCTTTCATACATCGATATAAACCTGTTTGTCGCATCGAGGTATTCCCTTGCCAGCTCCACGTCAGGGGTGCGGAGAAAGACCATATCCATAACTTTGTCCGGGGAACCGGTGTATTCTGTAAAGCGAGCTGCGACCAGGTATATCTCTTTTTGCGGTTCGGGAGATTCCCACCGCACGATGGTCTCATTTTTCCCTTTCCGATGCACTGCGCGACCACCCTGACTTACAGCGTCCCATCCTGCGGGAAGTTCTATCTGTAAGGAGAAATTGATAAACTCCTCATCGATCTCGGGATACCAGTAAGAGCTTCCGCCGAGAAAGATACCATAGTCCGCAATGATGCCCGCCGTTTCGCTGAACCCTCCGGCCTGTTCTTTACCGTAAGATTCTATGGGATGATTTACAGTTCCAGTGTAGCTGAGTTCAAACGTTCTTACGCCGGGAGGAAGTTGCACCCTGAAGTACTCAACTGGCACCCCTTTACGGGTTCCCTGTTTGCGGACAATCTTCACACCATCGGTAAGTGAGAAGGGTCTCATCCCTTCATGAAGGAGAAAATGGAATTCTGCAGGGTGGCTCTCCGGGATGGTGATCCTGTCTTTTACCTCAATGAGGTGCTCCGCAGGACTGACCTTTGCCTCGATCTCGTGGTGGAAGGGTCTCTGTACCACAGCCAAGGTGGTATTTTCAAGTAAGAGCAGCGATGTGCTGCAAAGAACAAGAAATAGCACGAAGGGAGAGTCTAATATAAAGAACCTGATGAGGCTCCCCGTCTTTGTTCGCCATGAACGAGATGATTCTTTCACGTTCAAGAGCTGAATAAAGTATGGCGCCATGATCAGTTCTAGATTATATTTGAAGCTTCAAAAATTACAATATCCTGGCTTCTGCGTCAGCTGTTGAACATCAACTCCAGGAACGTTTCCTGGAAAAGGGTCAGTTTCTTGTCTTTTCTCATGGCCACGCAGATGTTTTCAACAGGAAGATAATGGTCCATGCGTATCTGCTCCAATCTCCTTTCTCCGAAAACCGGAAGCCCTTTAACGATAGAGGCGAAAGAAACCCCTAACCCCATCTCGACGTAGATAGAACTGAGTTCTATGTTTGAGGATTCCATTACAACGTGAAAAGTGAGACCATGCTGGCGGAAGAGTTCTTCCAGCAGGCTCCGATGCTGGAAGTCGCTGTTTCTGGGTGGCAGGATAAGAGGGTATTGGACAATTTTCTCGAGGGACGCTCTTCTGGTGTGCGACAGAGGATGGTCTGATGGAGTCAGCAGTACGGGCTCAACTTTCTTCCAGGAACGTCTGCTTAGTTCACTGGAAATGACGCTTTCCCCGGCGATGCCGAAATCGACATCTCCCCCCCTTACCATATGGACTGCTTCTCGCTGAGGCCTGTCAAAGAGGGAGAGTTCCACCCAGGGAAATTGACTGTTGTACTTCCTGACGACCTTTGGAAGTAGGTGATACAGTGTTGTAAATGGCGCCGCAATCCCGAGTCTGCCTTGCATGAATCCCTTGTGTTCTCCCATGTGCACAACGAGCCGGTCATACTCCTCGAGCAGGGATTCCGAGAACCTGAAGAGTGTTTCGCCGGGAGGGGTGAGAATGATCTTTCGTTTGCCGATCCGCTCAAATAAGCGGCAATCGAATTCCTCCTCCAGAGATTTTATCTGCTGAGTTAGCGCAGATTGCGTCCTGAAGGTGGCGTCGGCTGCCTTGGTAAAACTCCCCAGCTTTGCCACATGATGAAATCCTATTATCTGCTGCCATTCCATAGCCTTATATAAATTAGCATAGCTTATTATTTATAATCAAATAATTAATTTTACTTATATATAAAGTTCTTCTTAGACTAAAAAAGTCTAACGTTTCTTTCGGGAGGGTTTCATGACACACAGCTCGCTGCGAGCAGGATTGAAGCATCAATTCAGTTTCAGGATTACGGAAGACAAGACTGTGCCGTGTCTCTACCCTGAGTCGCAGGAGTTCAGCATTATGCCGAAGGTTCTCGCTACGGGATACATGGTTGGCCTGTTTGAATGGGCCTGTGTTCAGGCGGTAAACCCCTATATCGACTGGCCTCGGGAACAAACGGTCGGAACAGGGGTATGCCTGACACATGAAGCCGCCACACCGCCGGGTCTCGTCGTTACGGTCAGGGTTAGCCTAGAAAGTGTAGAGGGCCGAAAGCTCACTTTTTCGATAGTGGCTGACGATGGTGTGGACGTAATATCCAGAGGCTCCCACGAAAGGTTTATGATCGTTGCGTCACGATTCGATGAGAAGGCGAAGGCGAAATCCCTACAAAGTTCCTTCTTGCCTGGTCTGCAATAAAGGCGTTGTAAACTGTATCATTAATACTCGCCGAGAATGAAAAAGTGTCTTTTTAGCTCGGCGATGGCAGCCACAATCCAGCATATTGCCGGGGTGCCCTACTTCTAAAATGTCGCTATTTATCAAAAGGTTATCAATGCATGTCCACACTCTCTGTTCCCGTCTCTCTGAGAGGGAATCTTAAAGAGCTCGGAAGAGATTGTTTCTGCAAACATAAAAGAACTCTTAAAAACAACCTTATTCCGTCCGAAGCTGGCCAGCCTGGGATATGTAAGGAGATATTCGAGATTGCGAATATTGTGAGCGCGTCATAACCTGAAATTAAGAGAGGGTTTATGGTTGCCATAAAGTTTAACCCTCGAGGAGGTGTATTATGGCAGGACTTAAAGGAACAAAAGAGCTGATGAAAGTTGAGAAGCCAAGATATGTGTCGCCTTTTGAAGAGATGGAAAGATGGTTCGAGGAAGCCTGGCGGAGGCCTTTCTCGTTCCTGGCTCCAAGATGGCACGGAGTGGGGACAGAGGAGTTCGAAACAGTGTTACCACCTGTTGACATCTATGAGGAAGGCAAAGAACTGGTATTAAGAGCCGATCTTCCTGGTCTTGAGAAGAAGGATGTGGATATCAACATCACCACCAACATCCTGACTATTTCTGGAGAAAGGAAGAAAGAAGAGAAGACCGAAAAGGGAGGCTATTATACTTACGAACGCACACATGGGTCCTTCTTCCGCAGGTTTGAGCTTCCCGTAGGCATTGACGTAGATAAGATAAAGGCCCATATGGATAACGGTGTTCTGGAAGTAAGACTTCCAAAGACTGAACTTCTGGCAGGCAAGAAGGTCGCTATAAGTTAAGATTGCTTCTCGACTCCCCGGTGAAAACCGGGGAGTTTTTTTGTGCGCCTCGTGCCCGGCATTTATAACTCCCAACATTCTTCCGACTCAAGAAAAGGCAGTTCGGGACCTCTAATCCTTTTCCGCGAGGAACTTCGTCGCAATGTCGAGGAGATGGTATGTCTGCTCCAGATTGTCGAAAGAGCGGTGCACCCATTTACTTCCCCAATAAAAGTTACAGCTTGTCTCGGCCATAAGGAGATGATCGTATGCCTTAATAATCAGATGGCGCACTTCTTCAGGGCTATCGACAGCTTGCTGCCGTTCGTCAAATTTCTTCTTCACAATCTGGTAATAAGCACTTGCGTTACGAACTTCGTCCAGGCCTCTCTTCTGAAGGAGCGAGCCGGTCCACTGTGTGAAGTCACCACCCCAGTGCTGGCCGGTGTTCCATGCCCCCTGATATATATCGACCTCTTCCGAAGGCGGATATCTGTCCAGATACTCACTAATGTGAACCGGGATAAAACCCAGTGTCCCCTCTCTGTATCTGTCCAGGATAACATGATAGAAGAAACCCCAGAACCCGCCATGAATATCAGTGGTTCGGAACCACCCGCCGTTGTCTCCGTCAGTCCAAGTTGTCACCAGCGCAGGGAAATCGCAACATTTTGTGCGTTCATACAGTTCATGCTGAAACCATCCCGGATCAAGTCCTGATTCCTGGGCATCAGAGAGTTCCCGGTCCCTAGGCACGACAATGATCTCTTCTCCATCATAGTGGGCAAGGTAAGGACGATACCGCAGTTCTTCCCAGCGCATCTGACGCTTGGGCTTAATGTACCACGAGTCCACAAGGACATATCTATAGCCATAGCGCTTCAACATGGGGATCATTGCCATGCAGAAGCCCATTTCAGGAGGCCAGAAACCCTGAAAGTGTTCTCTGCCCAGGAGATGCCTGCCCAGCCCGATCCACCAAGACGTCTGAGCATCCCAATCCGATTTAGGGATAAGCGGGTAGACCGGGTGGTACAGACCTGTGCCCGTAAATTCAATATTGGAGCGTCTATAGCGGGTTAGAAGATCTTCCACGTTGACAGTATCGCGGAAGGTCTCCCTGACGGCGGGATCTTCTAGCTGTTTGAGGAGTGTTCCCGAAAAACTGATGTGAAGGCGTGCGACATCCTCATATCCTTCGAGCATGCGGGTAGGGCGGTCGTAGCACCACAAGATCTGCTTTGCCTCCCAGCGTTCTTCGGAATTAAGCAAGGCCAAGAGGTTGCCGAGGGGCTGGTGCATGTTCAGGCCGAGGGCATGATAAATTTCAGCCAAGGTGTCCTCCATAAAGTCCTCTTGTGTTTTGAGCGGATAGGACAGATGCAGGAAACCGTTCTGCGTTCTGCCTACAAAAGATGGTAACACATGGTGAGGCTGACCGCAATAGAAGCAACGCATTTATCAATATACAGTCTGAAGAAGCC
>CAZNTS010000401.1:0-4099 GCA_964576045.1 uncultured Nitrospiraceae bacterium
AGTCGTCGTATTCTCCTCCCGTCCATGAGACGCACCGCCTCGCTTATCTTGGTGTCGGGGGTTACCGAGATTGCGGGAGATGTCATGATGTCCCCCACAAGATGGCCCATCTTCCTTTCAGGCAAGGGGTGACCAACCATAGATCGTAATATCTCCTTGAACGTGTGGGACCTCCTTGAACCAACCATCGAGACCACGTCAGCCTCGGACACGATGCCGACCACGCGGTTCTCCCTGTCCACCACAGGGATTCCGCTTATGTTCCTTTCCGAGAGGACCCTAACAGCACGGCCGATATCGTCGAACTTGTTCAACGAAAAAACATTCCGTGTCATCGCATCCCTGACATGCATGGCTGATGCGAACCTGGCTTGCGCGTGCCTGTATGCGACTGCATAGATATTCTGGAGGTCGCTGGCGGAAAGGCTAATGCTGAGTTTCAGCTCCTTGACTGCAGCAGCAACGTCCTCGTCGCAGATATCATCTTGTAAGCACTCGATCTCGTGTGAATCCATATTGGACCTTCCTTCATGTCAAACTTTTATAGCTATCATGATAATGGGTGAAGCATTAATATTCAAGAGGCCCTCTTCTAAACTCATTTGACCCAGAACGGTATTTCTAATAGAATACCTGACAAATCCGCGATACTTTAATGTGAGAGGTGAAAGTTGTGTGACCTTGCGACCATAGCAGGGCGGTTCGCACCGCGAAACAGCATTGCTGAGATACGTGAATTCGGAAGCGGCAACATAAATACCACTTATCTGGTGACACTGGGCCCAAGAGCAGAAAGACACTTTATCCTACAGCGTTTGAACACCAAGGTGTTTCGGAATCCTGAACTCGTTATGCAGAACGTGAGCATCTGCACTGAACATATTCTACGATGCCTGCAAGTCACCCCTTCCGTAATTAGCCGCCGATGGGAAGTCCCAAAGGTGCTTCTGTCACAGGACGGCCGTGATTACCTGCGCGAACCCGATGGATCGTTCTGGCGCGCTATAAGCTTTATTGAAGGCACACGGTCTTTCAAGACCATAAAAGACATCGCTCACGCACGGGAGGTCGGATATGCGCTTGGCCTGTTCCACACTCTTATCAACGATCTTCCTTCAGAAAAGCTGGCTGATACGTTGGAGGGATTCCACATTACACCGGTTTATCTCCGGCACTATGACGAGGTGTTGGCGACATACCGCGGTACAATATCCGCAGAAACAAACTATTGCAGGCACTTTATAGAGAGGCGGAGGGACTGGACTGCTGTACTTGAGAACGCAAAGGCGCAGGGCAAACTACATATTCGCCCGATCCACGGAGATCCAAAGATCGACAATATCCTTATGGACGACGTAACCATGCAGGCTGTCAGTGTTGTCGACCTTGACACTGTAAAGCCCGGCCTTGTCCACTATGACATCGGCGACTGCCTCCGGTCTGGCTGCAATCTTCTCGGAGAAGATGGCCAACCGGATGCCGTTCGCTTCGAAACCGACATCTGCAGGGCCATACTCCAAGGCTACCTTTCCGGCGCAGGGGGATTCCTCACTGGAAATGACTTCCATTTTCTCTATGATTCGATCCGTCTTATAGCCTTCGAGCTAGGCCTTCGGTTCTTCACGGACTATCTGGAGGGCAATGTCTATTTCCGGGCCGGGAGCAAAGAACAGAACCTAACGAGGGCTCTTGTCCAGTTCAGACTCACAGAGAGCATAGAAGCTCATGAGACGACAATCCGCACCATCATCCGGGACGCACTATTTATGAAGAAAGGGTCTTCTCCCTCCTGAAACCGTGTAGGCGTAAAGGATCCGGACAGCCTGCCTGGTAAGTACTCTCGCTAGATCATCCATACCACCAGTTGATTTCGTCACTCCGTTTCCCTCTGCCGCTCTCTATTTCCTCCTTTGTGGCCCTCCAGTCAGGATAGCATCTCCTTGTGAGGGCATCGACCTTCTCCTCCAGATGATCAATAAGGTCGAATAACTCAAAAAAAGTCAGCCCCGCTCATTACTTCTTCCGGAGAGGTAGTCTCTAAACTGCAGACAAAATCAAAGGCCTTCTTCTTCATGTCGCTTAACTCGCCGTATATAGTGTCACAAGAGTAAATGACGTCATCTTTCCTTGTGATTTGTTTTGGTTGCCATGACCACCTCATTTCACTGGCCATCCCGAAGCGTATCGGGTAAAGAAGGGTTGACGAGTATATCTTTGTTGTCCTTCTGCATTCTTCATATATGGACGCCTGGGCGGCCCGCTCTGCCCGTCCTCTTCTCCAGAGACGTCCCCTACTTAATTATTGTAACTCCCGATTACATACGCTATGGTACGATAGATGACGTCTTTTTTTGGCGCAGGCAGGAAGGAACCACACACGTGATTGGAGAGGCAATGACACTTATCGGGCAAATCGAAAAGCACCAGTTGATGGTAGCTGTTCGCACTGATTCAGCAGAAAAGGCGTACCATGCAGCTGATGCCTGCGTCAAGGGTGGGGTAAGGTTCATCGAAATCACCTTCTCAGTCCCTGGCGCTGATGAGGTGATAAGACAACTGAGCAAAGACGGTAGGATCACCGCAGGGGCAGGCACGGTCCTCAGTGTCGAAGATGCTAAGAGGGCGGCTAGGGCTGGCGCCGCATATATAGTGAGTCCCAACACGGATGAAGATGTGGTGAAGTTCACAAAGAAGGAGGGACTTATGTCGATCCCGGGGGCCTGCACGCCAACAGAGATATACAGGGCTTACAGAATTGGTGGAGACATCATCAAACTCTTTCCCTTTGTAGAGAGGGGCGGCCTCGACTTCCTTAGGGTAATGCGTGGCCCGTTCCCCTTCATAAAATATATGCTCTGCGGGGGCGTAACACTCGAAAACATCTCACAATACCTCGGGGCCCATGCCTCAGGCATACTCGTAGGTTCCTCCATTATCAGGAGTGAACTTGTGAAGTCCGGGGACTGGGACGCCATCACCGAGCTTTCGAAGCTGTTCGTCAAAAAGGTGGAGGAATTCTCTTCCGTCGGAAGGCAGTGAACTTCACATAAGCGCTCCTGATGCGTTATACTTAGAGAGACCTGTTTCGAGCAGGGGAAGGGAATAATTACGGGAGGTATTTTTTTATGTTCCGTCCGCAGATAAAGGTCTTAGATTGCACGGTGAGGGACGGGGGGTTAATAAACAAATGGCAGTTCACCGACGACTTCGTGAGAAGGATATTCTATGCCCTTTCGAGGGCCGGAGTAGATTACATGGAAGTAGGTTACAAGTCGTCGGAGAAATATTTTTCCAGGTCCGAAAACGGCGCATGGAAATTCTGTTCGGAAGAGGACCTGAAGAGAGTGGTGGGCGACCTCGATACGAAAATGAAACTGTCCGCCATGGGCGACATAGGCCGCATCGACCCGGAAGATATCCTGCCGAAAAAAGAGAGCGTGCTCGACATGATAAGGGTGGCCTGCTATGTGAAGGAAGTGGATAAGGGCATAAACCTTGCTCACCACTGTCTGGACAAGGGCTACGAAACTACCATAAACCTGATGGCGGTTTCGAAGGTTCTCGAACGGGATCTCGACGAGGCCTTGGACGATCTTTCGAAGAGCGCGGTGCCGGTCATCTATCTTGTGGATAGCTTCGGGGCGATGTACTCCGAGCAAATCCATTTCCTAGCTAAGAAGTATATGGAGGCGCTTCCGGGAAAGGAGCTTGGCATCCACACGCACAACAACCAGCAGCTGGCCTTTGCCAATACTATTGAAGGTATTATTGCTGGTATAAACCGCCTTGATGCCACCTTGTACGGAATGGGAAGGGGTGCCGGTAACTGCCCGCTCGAACTTCTCCTTTCTTTTCTGAAAAACCCGAAGTTCGATATAAGGCCCATTTTCGAAGTGATCCAGGAAATACTGATTCCGATAAAGGGAGAAATCGAATGGGGTTACCACATCCCATACATGATTACAGGCATCTTGAACGAGCATCCAAGAAGCGGGATGAAGGCGATGTCGGCTGAAAAACTGCCCGACCTCAGGAAATTCTATGAGGGCCTTCTCGAGGGCACACCAGACTAGAACCCTTAACCTTGTAGCGTTTTTTT
>CAZNTS010000402.1:0-3449 GCA_964576045.1 uncultured Nitrospiraceae bacterium
GTCATTGATTCTGCATCCTAAGTGATTATACTCATTCCCTGCGAGGCGATGAAGTTCTTAGCCGTTGTCCTTGCATTACAGAAACAAAAAAGGCGGGTAATACCGCCTTTTTCAGTCAATATTTATGATAGTAGGCATTAACTCATTGCCGTGTCCGCTGTAGGATATACACTTACCTTGAGACGGTCTCTGTCTTTCCGTTCAAACGAGACTATTCCGTCTATTAGTGCAAAGAGAGTATCGTCTCTTCCTTTGCCCACATTATTGCCGGGGTGAAACCTGGTGCCCCTCTGTCTGACAAGCACATTTCCGGCGCGCACAGCCTGACCGCCAAATCTCTTCACCCCGAGCCTTTGCGATTGACTATCACGTCCGTTTCTCGAGCTGCCAACACCTTTTTTATGTGCCATAACTACCCTCCAAAACTGATCTCTTTAATCTTAAGCGTGGTGAAAAACTGTCTGTGACCGTTAAGTTTTTCATATACTCTTCTAGGCCGCTTCTTGTAAACGAGTACCTTGCGGGATTTCCCATAGCCGATCACCTCAGCCTTAATCTCTGCGCCCTTCACATAAGGTGTTCCCACCATTGTTTTCTTTTCATCCACGACGGCGAGAACCTTCCGGAGGTCCAGAACCGCTCCCGAGTCAGATAAAGACATGTCCACTTTTATGGTGTCACCGGGAGAAACCTTGTGCTGTTTGCCTCCTGCCTCTAGTATTGCATACATGATGAGTCACCTCCGAGACAAATATTTAACACCATCTCTTAAGAAAAAGTCAATGGGGCGAATTCAACAACACGACGACCGAATGATGATTATGACAGGCGTTTGACTAAAAACGTATGCTGTTTTATAGTTAAGGCCTATGATACAAAGCATGACAGGCTTCGGCTCCGCAGAAAAGGACTCCTTCAAAGTGGAGATACGCTCGGTAAACCATAGGTTTCTCGATGTATCCATGAAAATCCCCCAGAGCCTGAATGAGCACGAAATGCCTCTCAGGAACATGTTGAAGGAGCGCTTTTCGAGAGGCAGGTTCGATATCCTCGTTGCGCTGCTTCAGGAGGGAACCATGAAGGTGAGAATAAACACTGGGCTTGCGAGGGAACTATACGATGCACTATCTGTTCTCAGGACTGAACTGTCCCTGTCTGATCCTGTCAGAATGGAGACGATTGTGGGATTCAGGGAACTCATCATGAGGGAAGAAGTGCAATATAACGCCGAATCCTTATATGCTGCGTTCCACGAGGCACTGGAGAGGCTGGGGGCCATGAGGAACAGGGAAGGAGAGGCTATTGCCGGGGACCTTTCTTCCAGGCTGGAGAGACTGGAGCGGATGACCGGGCAGGTAGCTCTCATTTGCCCAGAGGTGGTGGTCGAGTGCAAGAAAAGGTTCATGGAACGGCTTGGACTTCTTTTCTGCGATATGAAGTTCGATGAAAACCGGGTGCTTCAGGAGGCAGCCGTTATGGCGGAAAAAACGGATGTGAGTGAAGAGTTGACACGGGTTGTTTCACATATCGCACAGTTGAAGAAAATTCTTACTGATGGTGATACAATAGGAAGAAAGGTGGAGTTTCTCCTTCAGGAGCTGAACAGAGAAGTAAATACCATTGCGTCAAAGGCCGATGACTACAGGATCTCGACCCTTACGGTTGAGATGAAGGCTGAACTCGAAAAGATGAGGGAACAGGCCCAGAACATACAGTAGAGGTAGATAAGGATTTACAGAGAGGTGGCCATGAAGAGAGGTGATCTAAGTCCTGTGCTGGTAAATATAGGGTTTGGAAATGTGGTTTCAGCTGCTAGGGTCATTGCTGTTGTGACCCCAGGCTCGTCCCCGATGAAGCGGTTGAGGGAAGAGGCCAAGAAAAGGGGGAAATTAGTGGACGCGACAGAGGGCAGACGGACCCGTTCTATCATAATCACCGACAGCGATCACGTTATTTTGAGTGCCCTGCAGGCAGAAACTATAACGCAGCGGTTTGTTGAAGGGAAAGATGATTGCACGCAGAAGAACCTGAAGGGCTCAGCGGAGGAAGGTGAAGAAGCGTAGGGGTAACCTTTTTATAGTCTCAGCGCCTTCCGGAGCAGGCAAAACCTCTCTATGCCAGAAGCTCACAGACGTAGTCCCGAATATAAAACATGCGGTGTCCTACACAACAAGGCCTCCCCGCAAAGGTGAGACGAAAGACAGGGACTACACGTTCATTAGTGAGGGCGAGTTCCGGGAGATGATTGCGAATGGCGATTTTGCCGAATGGGCGAAAGTGCACGGCCATCTTTACGGGACATCAAAGAAGCGAATCGAAGAACTCAGGGAAGCAGCTATAGATGTAATCCTCGACATTGATACACAAGGAGCGAAGGAGATACGCGCCCACTACTGCGACGGCGTATACATTTTCGTCTTGCCTCCCTCCATGGATGCATTACGCGAAAGACTCGAAAAACGCATGAGTAATTCGCCCGAGGAGATAAACCTCAGAATGAAGAGGGCCTTTGATGAAATACGGGACTACAAATCTTATGATTATGTTATAGTAAATAGTGATTTCAGTGAGGCATTGACAGAGCTCAAAGCTATCGTGCTTGCAGAGGACAAACGGACCGGCAAGACAGACCCGCAGTGGGTAAGAGAAACTTTTAAAATTTAGTCTACGACTTGCATAGAGGAGGAAGATATGGACCTTATTTCATTACCAGTAGAACTGGACAAGAAAAAGATCGACGGGAAATACAGGCTTGCCGCAATTGCGGCACAGCGTGCTAGGGAGCTTTCTCTCGGTGTAAAGCCAAAGCTCCAGACAAGGGCAAAAAAAGTGACTACTGTTGCTATTGAAGAGGCGCTGAGCGGTAACCTCGAATTTCTTGTGGGCGAAGAGGCCAGAAAGGCGAAGGATGAGGCGAAGAAGTTCGACTATAAGAGGCTACTTGAGGAAAAGAGAAGGGAAGGGGCTCCCGAAGACCTCTCAGAACTCGAGAGAGACCTGAAGATTTACCTGCATGAGAGAGAATCAGGCGAGGACAAGAAAGCCTTGGAAGAACTGTTCACTGAAAAACCCGACGAAGCATAGGGTTGCCACGGAGTCCAAACACTTTTCGGTATAGCGGTGTGCTAAGAAACAAAAAGATCCTGCTTGGAGTCTCAGGAAGTATTGCGGCTTACAAGTCAGTCGATTTGGCGCGCAGACTAACCGAAGAAGGAGCTTCTGTCCATGTGATCATGTCAGATGCCGCCACGAAGTTTGTGACACCCCTTTGCTTTGAGGTAGCCTCCCGCAACAAGGTCCATGCCGATATCTTTCAGGACCCTATGTCCCATATAACACTTCCTTATGATGTTGACTTTAGCGTCAGTACTGCCCATACAGCGAGCATCCTAAGTAAGTGCGATATCGGACATGCCGTCGAGAAAGTGATCACATTGTTCCTATCATTT